>NZ_JBHYHC010000041.1:0-73771 GCF_042738955.1 Umezawaea sp. NPDC059074 | reverse complement strand
CGCCAGCGTTCGTCCTGAGCCAGGATCAAACTCTCCAATAATGAATTGTTTGATCGCTCCGAACAATCACTGACAAGTAATGTCAGTTGTCCAGTTTGATCTCAAAGGAAACCCATTGACTGGGTTCATATAAGTTACTGGCTATTCGGCACGCTGTTGAGTTCTCAAAGAACACGCGCACACCATCTTGTTCCGCGTCTTACCGCGGTGCAATCCGGGGCTTGTGTTTGAAGCTTAGCAAGCGATTTTTCAGACTGTCAAATCGGCCTGCGAGGCATTCGGTTCTTAGGTTTTTGGCCCCGCTCCGGCCCGTTTCCGGTCCGTGTCGCGGTGACAAGGAGAAAGTTACACCCTCATGATCCAACGACCAAATCGGGGGGGTCTTAACGGCAAAAGCCCTAGAAGAGGCCCCTCTCGAAGGCCACGGCCACCGCCGCAGCCCGGTCCTTCACCCCGAGCTTCGCGTACACGTGGAGCAGGTGCGTCTTGACCGTCGCCTCGCTGATGAACAGCTTCACCGCGGCTTCCTTGTTCGTGGAACCGCGCGCGACCAGCCCGAGCACCTCCAACTCCCGCTGGCTGAGCTGGTCGGTGGCGGGCGCGCGGACCTGGCCGAGCAACGTCGTCGCCACGGAAGGCGATAGCACCGCCTCACCGCGGGCGGCGGACCGCACCGCGCGGAACAGGTCGTCGCGCGGGGTGTCCTTCAGCAGGTACCCGGTGGCCCCGGCCTTGATCGCGGGGAGCACGTCGCTCTCGGTGTCGTACGTCGTGAGCACCAGCACGTGAGCCGCGTTCCCCCGTGCGCGCAGCTCGGTGATGGCCGTGACCCCGTCGGTCCGCGGCATCCGCAGGTCCATCAGCACCACGTCCGGGCGCAGCGCCTCCACGACGGTGATCGCCTCGGCGCCGTCGGCCGCCTCCCCGACGACCTCGAAGTCGCCGTCCCCGGAGAACATGCCCCGCAGCCCGTCCCGCACGACGGGGTGGTCGTCCACGATCACCAGCCGGATCACGGGGTCACCGCCATCGGGATCGCGGGCACGCTCGCGGACACGGCCGTGCCGCCGCCCGGCTCCGACTCCACCTCGAACGCCCCGGCCAGCCGCGACACCCGCTGCCGCATGGTCATCAGCCCGAACCCGTCGCCGTGCGGGACGAGCGGGTCGAACCCGACGCCGTCGTCGCGGACGTCCAGCGTCACCACGTCCTCCATGTACGACAGCGTGAGCCCCACCCGTGACGCCTCGGCGTGCTTGGCCACGTTCGCCAACGCCTCCTGCGCGGTCCGCAGCAGCGCCACCTCCACCTCGGGGTGCATCGGCCGCGCGGTGCCGGTGGTCGTCACCTCGACCGCGACCCCGTACGCGCCGCTCCACCCGTGGACGACCTCGGCCAACGCCTCGGGCAGCGCCGCGTTCTCCAGCGGCGCGGGCCGCAGGGCGTGCACGGACCGCCGCGCCTCGGCCAGGTTCTCCCGCGCGAGCCGCACGGACGTGGCCACCCGGTCGCGCCACTCGCCGGTCTGCTCCGCGGCCTCCAGCTGGGTGATGATCCCGGTGAACCCCTGTGCGAGGGTGTCGTGGATCTCCTGGGCCATCCGCTGCCGCTCGTCGAGCACCCCGGCCTCGCGCGCCTGGATCAGCAGCTGCGCGTGCAGGCCCGCGTTCTCCTCCATGGTCGCCGCGAGCTGGGCGACCATCTCCTGGCGCTTGCGGCTCTGCGCGGTCGTGACGTGCCCGACGAACGTGAACGTGCAGGCGAGCGTCACGAACAGCACCGCGAAGATCAGGAACGCCAGCAGCTCGGGCCCGCTCGGGATGCCGCCGAAGATCGAGACCGTGGCCAGCAACGCCGTGGCCGAGACCGCCGCGAACATCCACTTCGGCCGCAGCACCTCGCTGGCGTAGACGTACACGGCGAACGAGACGGCCCCGAACCACGTCTCCCGCAGCCCGAGCACGCCGTACAGGATCAGCATCCCGACGATGAAGATCGCCATGAGGTCCTGCCGCGACCGCCACTGCGGGTGCGCGGTGAACCACCAGAACATCCACGCGTAGGTGACGACGACGAACCCGACGCTGATCAGCTTCGCCCCGGCGTCCTGCGGGGCCAGCAGCAGGTACAACGCGGTCGTCACGGTGAGGACGAAGTACGGGATCGCGTGCCCGATCCGTTCCAACCGGTTTTCCCAGGTGTCCAGCGTGGACGCGGCCATCCCTACTCCCAACGGAAGGTCTTGGCGGCGACGGTACCCGCGAGCAGCGCGATCAGGGTCATGATCACCAGGTGCAGGAGTGACGGGGCCGTGCCGATCCACGAGTCCTGCAACGCGGCCACGCCGGGCGGCAGGTACTGGCCGATGGCGTTGAGCACGTCCGGCAGCAGGAAGCGGGGCAGGTAGGCGCCGCCGAAGAACATGATCAGCATGAACGCGAGCGTCGCCCAGCCCGCCGCGGCCTTCGCGGTCGGCGCCAACGCGGCGATCACCAGTCCCAGCGCGAAGAGCGCCGCCGCGCCGAGCAGGACCGCCGCCAGGAATCCGACGGGGCTGTGCGGCAGGGCGATGTCGAACACGGCCTTGCCCACCCCGACGACCAGCACCACGGAGACCACCGCGGCCAGGAGGTTGACCAGCAGTTGGGCCGCCAGGAGCTTGCCGGGGTGCATCGGCGTGGTGCCGAGCCTGCGGAGCACGCCGCGTTCGCGGTAGGTGGCGACGGCGGCGGGCAGGCGCTGCAACCCCAGGAACGCCAACGTGATCACGACCAGCGTGCCCGCGTAGCCGTCGATGAACCGCAGGCCGCCGAACTTCGGGTCGGGGGTGCGCAGCGCCGGGATCGCGCCGAGCACCAGGAGCAGGATCGTCGGGAACAGGACCGCGAAGGCGACCGAGGCGCCTTCGCGGAGGAACAGCTTCGCCTCTACCTGGATGACCTTGAGCACGACTCCCCCGTCACTTCTCGCGTTTGGTGAGCTCGACGAACGCGTCGTCGAGGCTGGCCTGGTCGATGCGCAGGTCGGCGGCCACGACCTGGTTGCGCGCCAGCACCGACGTGACGGCGTGCAGCAGGTTGCCGTGGCCGGTGAGGTGGATCCGCCCTCCGTGCTCGCGCGCCTCGGACACCTCGGGGAGGTCCCGGAACAGCGCGAGGTCCATCGGGGTCGACGGCCGGAAGCGCACCCGTTGCGTGCTGTCCACCCGCGACACGAGGCCCGCGGGGGTGTCGATCGCGACGACCCTGCCCGCGTCGATCACGGCCAGCCGGTCGCAGAGGCGCTCGGCCTCCTCCATGAAGTGGGTGACCAGCAGGACCGTGACGCCGGAGTCGCGGACGCCCTCGATCAGGTCCCACGTGTCCCGCCGCGCCTGCGGGTCCAGGCCCGTGGTCAACTCGTCGAGCACCGCGATCCGCGGCTTGCCGACCAGCGCCAACGCCACGGACAGCCGCTGCTTCTGGCCGCCGGACAGCTTGCCGAACTCGGCGTTTCGCTGCTCCTCCAGGCCGAGCCGTCCCATCAGCTCGCGCCAGTCGGCCGGGTCGGGGTAGAAGGAGCTGTACAGGTCGAGCGCCTCGCGGACCTTGATCCGGTCCGGCAGCTGGCTCTCCTGCAACTGCACGCCGAGCACCTGCCTCAGCGCGTCGCGGTCCCGCCGGGGGTCCAGCCCGTCGACGCGGATCGTGCCCCGGTCCGGGACCCGCATGCCCTCGACGCACTCGACCGTCGTGGTCTTGCCCGCCCCGTTGGGTCCGAGAATCCCGAAGATCTCGCCCTCTTCGACGGTGAACGACACCTCGTCCACCGCGACCTTCGGCCCGTACCGCTTGCCGAGGTCCACCACCTCGATGATCGCCATGCCCCAAGGTTCGTCGAGCGGGGGCTCCGGCGAATCGACCGGCGAGCCATACCGGCGGTCAACCGATCGGTTGATGGGTCTCCGGCAGATCCCCTGAGCGGACCCTGACGACGGCCCAGCCGAACAGGGCGGCGACCGGGAACATCACGACGCCGTAGACGGCGGCGGGCACGGCGATGTCCGTGCTGCCCAGGACGCTGATGGCGATCGTGATGGCCAGGGTGCTGTTGTGCACGCCGATCTCGAACGCGCTCGCGATCGACTGCCGGTGGCCGATGCCGAACAGCCGCGGCGCGAAGTAGCCGAGCGACAGGCTGATCACGCAGAACACCAGCGCGATCAGGCCGGTGGCGGCGAGGTAGGTGGTGAGGTTGGCCCGCTCGGAGACCACGGTCGCGACGATGACCCCGGCGAGCACCACGACCGAGAAGATCCGCACGGGCCGGTCCATCCGGTCGGCGAACCCCGGCGACCGTCGTCGCACGAGCATGCCCAGCACGACCGGGATCAGCACGATCGCGAACACCTGGACGACCTTGTCGAACTGGAGGTCCAGGCCGTCGCCGCCGGAGGTGAAGTGCCCGATGGCGAAGTTGGCGACGAGCGGCAGCGTCACCACGGCCAGGACGGAGTTGACCGCGGTCAGGGTGATGTTGAGCGCGACGTCGCCGCGGAAGACGTGGCTGAAGAGGTTCGCCGTGGTGCCGCCGGGGGACGCGGCGAGCAGCATCATGCCGACCGCGAGCAGCGGTGGGAGTCCGAAGAGGAGCACCAGCCCGAAGCAGACGGCGGGCAGCAGCACGAGCTGGCACACCAGCGCGACCACGACGGCGGCCGGGTGGCGGCGCACCCGGACGAAGTCCTCGACCGTCAAAGAGAGGCCCAGCCCGAACATCACCACGGCCAGGGCGACGGGCAGCAACACCGAACCGAGCACCGAGTTCATCGTCGACTCGCACTTCTACCGGCGGACACGGGCTCCACACCCTCACAACGGAAACCGCGCCGGTCAACCGTTATGTCCGATTCGAGATGTGCGCTAGGCGAGGACCCCGTGCAGGACCTGGGCCAGCAGCGCGGCGATGACGGCCTCGTTGTGCTCCTCGCGGCCGGGCGCCACGGCGCGGGACGCGGCCTCGACCATCCCGTGCACCAGCAGCGCCCGCAGTTCCGGCCGGTCGACGCCCGCCTCGCGCAGCACGCCGACCAGCGGTGCGAGCAGCCGTTCGTGCTCGGCCCGGATCTGCTCGCGGCTGCTGTCCGGCAGCGCGTGCGCCGACAGGGCCACGACCGCGCCGTGGCTGCCGTCGGTGATGATCCCCAGCTCGGTCCGCAGGTAGGCCTCGACCTTGGCGGGCACCCCGTCCGCCGCGGCGACGGCCCGGTCCAGGTGCCGGGCCCACTCGGGCAGCTCGTCGGTGACGATCGCCGCCACCAGCTCCTCCCGCGACCGGAAGTACTCGTACAGGCTCGGCCGGGACAGCCCCACGCGCCGGGCCAGCGCGGCCAGCGTCAACGCCTCGGGCCCGCCCTCGGTCACCAGGTCGCGGCCCGCGTCCAGCAGCGCGCGCAACCGGTTCGCACGGTGTTCCGCGACCGTGTCGGCACTGATCCTGGGCACGGCCCCATGCTATCCCCCCTTGCTTTCCCGACGCCCCGTTGGAATAGTTACCTACGTAGCGTCGGGAACCTGGAGGTGCGACATGTTCATCGCCACCAACCGCTTGTTCGTCCCCGCGGACCGCGCGGAGGAGTTCGAGGCCAAGTTCCGCGCGAACATGCGCACCTACCTGCCCGGCGTCCCCGGCCTGCGCCGGAGCACGCTGCTGCGGCCGACGACCCCGGACCAGCCGTACGTGTCGCTCAACGAGTTCGACACTGAGGCGGACTTCCGCGCGTGGGTCGCGTCGGACTCGTTCCGCGAGGCGCACGCGCGCAACAAGGGCATCGCCCGGCACGTCACGGGCAACGCGGTGGAGACGTTCGAGCACTCCGAGGACCTGGTGCTGATCGCTTCCTAGGGGAGCTGGAGCGTCTGCATCCGGTTGATCTCGTCGGTCTGGGTGGCGATCACGTCCGTGGCCATCTCCTCCACGCGGACGTCGACGCCCTTCGCCAGCACGTCCTCGGCCATCTTGAGCGCGCCCTTGTGGTGCGCGATCATCAACCGCACGAACAGCTTGTCGAACTCGCCGCCGGTCGACGCCTTCAACGCCTCCAGGTCCGCCGCGCTCGCCATCCCCGGCATGGACGCGTGGTCCACATGCGGCAGTGCGGTGGAATGCCCGTGCTGCTCGGCGTTCGTGGCGAACTGCTTCTGCCACTGCTCCATGGCGCCGATCTCCGGGCCCTGCGTGTCGTGGATGCGCGAAGCGAGACCGCGCACCGTCTCATTCGACGCCCGATCCGGTGCCAGCGCGGTCATCTCCACGGCCTGCGCGTGGTGCGCGATCATGCCGACCACATAGGTCAGATCGCTCTCGTTGGGAGCGACGAAGCGGTCGGTGCCGATGTCGTCCGGGGAGATCGTCTTCGCCTGCTCACCCGGCGCACCGGGGACGATGATGGGCGCGGCGTCCTCGTCGGGAGTGCCGGAGCACCCCGCGAGCACCAGCGCGACCGCCACCAGCCCGACCCTGATCCGCATCGCTCCCCCTCGGTCCACCGCCAACCTACCGACTTTCGCAGTAGCGGGCGGCACGGCACTACCCGCCGATCGGACGTGGTCCTTAGCCGTGCAAAACGGTGATACTGACACTCCTGCACCAGGTTAAGAAGGGGAGACCTGTGGTCACACCATCCGTTTCGGCCCGACGGCGCCGCGCGCCGCTCGCGGCGCTGGGGGCGTTCGCACTGGCGGTGTCCGCACTGGGGCTCAGTCCGCAGGCGCTGGCCCAACCCGATCAGGACAGCTACGACGGCCTGTCCGAGACGCAGCTCTCGGCGCCCGCCAACCCGACCGCGGGCATCCCCGCCGTCGACCAGGTCGTGACCAGCCGCAACGTGAAGCACGTGACGAACCTGCCGAAGGGCACGCCGTTCGCCGCGTCGACGAACTCGGACCTGGCGTTCCAGGACAACCACGCGTTCGTCGGCAACTACAACGGCTTCACGATCTACGACATCCGCAACCCGCAGAAGCCGAAGGTCGTCAGCGAGGTCCTCTGCCCCGGTTCGCAGAACGACATCTCCGTCCAGGGCAACCTGCTGTTCCTGTCGACGGACTCGTCGCGGTCGGACAACTCCTGCAACAGCGTCGCGCAGCCCGCGACGGAGAAGGCCTCGTGGGAGGGCATCAAGGTCTTCGACATCAGCGACAAGCGCAACCCGAAGTACGTCGCGGCCGTCGAGACGGACTGCGGGTCGCACACCCACACGCTGGTGCCGGACAAGAAGGGCCGCAACGCCTACCTGTACGTCTCGTCGTACTCCCCCAGCTCGACGTTCCCGGACTGCCAGCCGCCGCACGACAAGATCTCGATCGTGAAGGTCCCGCTGAAGGACCCGGCCAAGGCGTCGCTCATCTCCGCGCCGGTGCTGTTCCCGGACGGCGGCAACCAGGGCCGCCCCGGCACCGTCGAGACCGGCTACGTCACGCCCACCAGCGGCTGCCACGACATCACGGTCTACCCGTCGAAGGACCTCGCCGCGGGCGCCTGCATGGGTGACGGCGTGCTGTTCGACATCTCCGACCGCGAGAAGCCGCGCGTGATCACCACGGTGCAGGACAACGTGAACTTCGCGTTCTGGCACTCGGCGACGTTCAACAACGAGGGCACCAAGGTCATCTTCACCGACGAGCTCGGCGGTGGCGGCGCGGCGACCTGCAACGAGGCCATCGGCCAGAACCGCGGCGCGGACGGCATCTACGACATCAAGGGCCGCGGCGACAAGCGCACCCTCGAGTTCAAGAGCTACTACAAGATCCCGCGCGTGCAGTCCGACACCGAGAACTGCGTGGCCCACAACGGCTCGCTGATCCCGGTGCAGGGCCGCGACATCATGGTGCAGTCCTGGTACCAGGGCGGCATCTCGATCTGGGACTTCACCGACTCCACGAAGCCGAAGGAGATCGGCTTCTTCGAGCGCGGCCCGCTGCCCGACGGTGGCGGCGGCGGTTCCTGGTCGGCGTACTACTACAACGGGTTCATCTACTCGTCGGACATCGCCAAGGGCTTCGACGTCCTGGACGTCCGGGACCCGAGGACGTTCTCGGCGAAGTTCGTCCGGGTGAACCAGCTCAACGTGCAGACCCAGGGCGCCTACCGCGAGTGGTGACCTGACCAGTGACCTCGGGGCCCGTGTCCACTTCGGACACGGGCCCCGAGGCGTTCACGGGCCCAGTTCCTCGGGTGCCGCTAGGTTTCGACATCCTGCTCAGCCACGTCCGCCTGACGGCTGAGAGCAATGGGCTTGCGACGCGTGGACGTTCGGCGCGGCGGTGTGCGGTCACGACGGAAGGCTCGAAGCAACTCGGCCAGGGCGCGGATGATTTCAGGCCTCTGGCTCGGAGCACTGCCTCGGAGCGCGACCAGACTGACGACCATCATGACCAGCGCGGGCACAACGGCGACCACGACAACGCTCGACCCGACAGACAGGAGATCCACGGGAACACCTCGCATCCCTGCTCTGGTCGAGCGGGGCGCGCAGGCGTCAGCTCGACCAGTCCGATGACTGGCAAGCTGAGATACCTGCCCGGCGAGGCCTCAGTGAGGGATCAGAGTCCCTTTCCAGCGGTTCCGTCGATCTCCCGTGGTGGACACATGTTCCACCGTCATGGACAAACCCCCTGCAGAAGTCTCTCCCGCCGCCAATTACGGCGGCCACCCGCACCGGGTAGTGGGTGTCCAACCGCCGGGGTCGGTCACTGATTCCCTACCGTGCTGACGACACTGGTGTTGGGGATACTCCCCTCCGCACTCCCAGTGTGCCGAGCGCACGTACCCGACGAATCCGCCGACCGGGTGAGGAGCGCACTACCCACCCAGTTCCTCGAACAGCGTCAGCTGGAGCCCCGCGGGAGCCGACAGGCGGGAGTTGAGGGAGTTCCACGGGGTGCGCGTGGGTTCGGCGATCAGGGTCGCGCCGCCGTCGACGAGGGCTCCGGTCGCGACCGTCACGTCGTCCACCTGGAACGCCACCCGGATGTGGCCCGCCACCCGTTGGCCGACCTCGACCTGGTCGATGTAGTCCGCGTGGGGCGGGTCGGCGAGTTCCAGGGTGGCGCGGCCCGCCTCGAGGATCGTGACGCGGCCGCCCGGTGAGGTGAAGGCGGCCTGTTCGGGCAGGCCGAGGACGTCGCGGTAGAAGCGCAGGGCCTCGTCGTAGTCGGTGGCCGTGACCACCAGTCGCAGTTCACGCGCCATCGTGCCGCCTCCTGTTGCTCACGACGTTGACTGCCACGAGCGCGGCGAGCAGGACCGCGGTCACGTGGATGGGGGCGGGGCCGAAGGACGCGGCCAGCACGAGGGCGGCGGTGATCGGGAACGTCCAGCGCGCGAGGCCGTCGGAGGTCTCGAAGACCTGGAGGAACCACACCACGAGCAGGTAGACGGCGACCGGCGCCGTCGTCGTCATCGCCGCCGCGAGCGACGGCAGGTGGGCGACATGCGTGTCGTAGTCGACCGACACCTCCAGGCCGGCGCCGACGGCCGCCGCGCTGGCGAACACGAGGTAGTGGCCGTAACCCCAGGTCAGCGACTTGCGGAGGCTCGCGGTCAGGTCCTGCTCCGGGCAGTCGAAGTAGAGCCACCACAGCGCGAACACGATGACCAGGCCCGCGAACGCCAGCGACACCAGCGCGGGCACGTCGGTGCCGGCGTCGAGGCCCGCGCGGATCGCGTTGCTGGCGGCGAGGATCGACTCGCCGAGGACGATGAGGGTGAACAGGCCGTAGCGCTCGACCACGTGACCGACGTGGAACGTGGTCCCCGCGGCCCGTTCGGCGATCACCGGCACGAGCATCTCGCACACGGCCAGCACGACGAACGCCGTCAGCAGCAGGCCGTCGGGCAGGAACAGCCTGCCGATCCAGCCGAGCTGGACCACGGTGATGCCGAGCGCGTACCGGGTGGCCGTCGGGCGGCGCTCGGGGTCGCCGTGCCGGGCGCGCAGCCACTGGCTCACCATCGCCAGGCGCATCACGACGTACCCGATGGTGACGACCGTGAAGTCGCCGTCCTCGAACGCGCGCGGCACACCGGCGGCGAGCACCAGCACGCCGGTGATCTGCACGAGGGTCGTCACCCGGTAGACCACGTCGTCGGTGTCGTAGGAGGACGCGAACCAGGTGAAGTTCAGCCACGCCCACCAGATCGCGAAGAACACCGTGGCGTAGCCGAGCAGGCCGTGGCCGATGTGGTTCTCGGTGAGCGAGTGGTGCAGCATCGCCGCCGCCGACGCCACCGCGACCACGAAGCTGAGGTCGAAGAGCAGTTCGAGCGGGGTGGACGCGCGGTGCGGCTCGTCCGGTCGACGGGCGGCCATCGGCCGGTAGGGCACGGTCATGAGTGGATGATGCAGGACGGGTGTCGGGGCCACCACGCGTGACCCCGACACCTGCTCAGGCCTGCACGACCATGAACCGCGAGGCGGCGAAGTCCAGCGCCACCGCGGTGCCGGGCGGGTAGGCCGCGGCGATGTTCGACGGCTGGTCGACGCGGATCGTCTGCTCGTCCCCGTCGAGCCGGATCACCAGGCGGGTGACCGGTCCGAGGAAGCTCTGCGTGAGCACGCTGCCCAGCAGCGAGCCGTTCGACTCGCCCTTGTGCTCGACGATCCCGATGTCCTCGGGCCGCACGATCAGCTTCACGTCGCTGCCGTCCGCCAGGTCGGCCGCCGCGTCGGTCGGGAGCGTGAACGTCCCGAGCCGCACCGCGCCCGATTCGGCCTTGCCGAGCACGGCGTTCGTGACGCCGACGAACTGCGCGACGAACGCGGACGCGGGCTCGCGGTAGACCACCGCGGGCGTGTCCAGCTGCTCCAGCTTGCCCTGCGACATGACGCCGACCCGGTCGGAGACGGCGAGCGCCTCCTCCTGGTCGTGCGTGACGAACAGCGTCGTCATGCCGAGCTCGGTCTGGATGCGCCGGATCTCGTCGCGGAGGTTCACCCGCACCTTGGCGTCCAGCGCGGACAGCGGCTCGTCCAGCAGCAGCACGCGCGGCTGGATCGCCAGCGCGCGGGCCAGTGCCACGCGCTGCTGCTGGCCGCCGGACATCTGGTGCGGGAACCGGCCGCCGAACTTGCCGAGGCCGACCAGTTCCAGCAGTTCGTCGACGCGCTTGCCCCGCTCGCTCCCGGACGCCTTGCGCAGCCGGAGGCCGAACTCGATGTTCTGCGCCGCCGTCATGTTCGGGAACAGGCTGTACGCCTGGAACACCATGCCCATGTCCCGGCGGTTCGCCGGGACGGACGTGATGTCCTTGCCCGCCACCACGACGTGCCCCGTGTCGGCCGTCTCGAACCCGGCCACGATGCGCAGCGCGGTCGTCTTGCCGCACCCGCTGGGGCCGAGCAGGCTGACCAGCTCGCCCTCGGTGAGGTCGAGGTCGAGCCCGTCGAGCGCGGGCGCGCCGCCGAAGGACTTCCGGAGGCCCTTGAGCTCTAGGTAACCCATGAAACCCGGTCTTTCTCTAGTCCTCGACGACGGTGACCCGACGCCGTTGACCGACGTAGGAGAGCAGGAACAGCAGCACGAACGCGAACACCAGGCAGGCCAGGGACACCGCGATCGACAGGCCCGCGTTGCGCTTGCCGATCAGGTTGACCTGGACCTGGAGGGTCTCGAAGTTCAGCAGCGAGGCGATGGTGAACTCGCCGAGCACCAGCGCGACCGACAGCAGCGACGCGCCGATCAGGGCGGTGCGGATGTTCGGCACCACGATCCGCCACAGCACCGTGCCCCACGACGCGCCGAGGCTGCGAGCGGCCTCCGCGAGCGTCTTGAGGTCGATCGCGGCGAGGCCCGCGTCGATGGCTCGGTAGGCGAACGGCAGCACCAGCACCGCGTACACGAAGGTGAGCGTCAACGGCGAGTCGCCGAGGAAGTAGTTCACCCACGCGTAGAGCGGCGCCATGCCCACGACCAGCACGATCGCCGGGATCGTGAGCGGGAGCAGGCACAGGAACTCGACCACGCGGCGCATCTTCGGCAGCCGCAGCCGGATCCACGCCATGGTCGGGACGAGCAGCACGAGCATCAGCACGGAGCTGAGCACGGCCAGTTCGACCGACGTCACGATGGAGTCGACCAGGTCGGGGTCCTCGAAGATGCCGGTCCACGAGTCCAGGCTGCGGGTGTTGTTGATCCCCCGCGTGGAGAACTCCCCCATCGCCACCAGCGGCAGGATGAAGTAGAAGCCCAGCACGACGAGCACGACGACCCGCAGGACGGTGCCCGCGACCTTCTTCGGGGGTTTCGCGGTCACTGCCATTTCGACACCCTCCGCTGGATCAGCGCGTACAGGCCCATCGCGACACCGACCACGATGACCATGCCGAGCCCAAGAGCCTTGCCCAGGTTCTCCTGGCCCAGCAGCACCTCGCCGGTGAGGAACCCGCGGATCTGCAACGGCACGATGGGGCTGCCCTGCGACACCAGCGCGGCGGCCGTGGCGTACGCGGAGAACGCGTTCGCGAACAGCAGCAGCAGTGCGCCGAGGAACGGCGAGAACAGGATCGGGCCGCCGACGTAGCGCCAGTACGTCCACGTCCCGCCGCCGAGGCTCTCGGTGGCCTCCCTCCACTGCGGACGGAGGCCGTCCAGCGCGGGGAGGAACACGACGACCATCAGCGGGATCTGGAAGAACGTGTACACCAGCGTCAGACCGGGCAGCTCGAAGATCCAGGCGCTGCCGGAGAACAGGTTGACGCCCAGGCTGTCCTGGAGGAACTTCGTGACGAAGCCCTGGAAGCCGACGGTCGCGAGGAACGCGAACGCCAGCGGCACGCCGCCGAACTGCGCGAGCACGCCCGCGGCCGCCACGACGACCCGCCGCAGCAGGCCCTCGGGCCGCCCGCTCGCGACGGCCCACGACAGCAGGGCTCCGAAGATCGCGCCCAGCAGGGCGGTGATCGCCGACAGCTCGATGCTGCGCCAGAACGCCTGGAGGTAGACGCCCTTCATCAGGTCGGTCAGGTTGGAGAGGGTGAAGGCGCCGTTCGAGTCCTGGAACGCCCCGGCCAGCACGAGGATGGTCGGGTACACCAGGAACACGCCGACGTACGCCAGGAACGGGACGACGACGAGCCACGCCAGGACGTTGCCCCTGGTCGGCCCCCGGCCGGGGGCGGCGGCTTTCGCCGCGCCTCCCCCGGCCGAGGTGGTGACGGGTGCGACCAAGGGTCAGCCCACCGCCTGCGCCCACGTGGCGGTCAGGACCTGCTTGGCCTTGTCGGCCTGCTCCTGGGTCTGGAACACCTGCTTGCCCTCGGTCTTGGGCAGCTTGCCCGCCGCGGCGGAGTCGACCTTGCCCGACTTCGTCATGGCCTCGAGCCGCACCGGGCGCGACAGGCCCTGGAGGTAGATGTTCTGGCCCTCGTCGGAGTACAGGAACTCCTGCCACAGCCGCGCGGCGGCCGGGTGCGGGGCGTCCTTGTTGATGGCCTGGTTGTAGTAGGCGCCGATCTGCGCGCCGGTCGGGACGACGGTCTTCCAGTCGGCCTTGCCCACGAGCTTCGCGGTCTGCGCGGCGTTCGTGTAGTCCCAGTCGATGACGACGGGGGTCTGGCCGGACTCGATCGTCGCGGGCGACGGGTCGACCGGCAGGAAGTTGCCCGCGGCCTTGAGCTTCTTGAAGAACTCGACGCCGGGCGCGATGTCGTCGGCGGAGCCGCCGCTGCCCAGGGCGGCCATCATGACGCCGGAGAACGCGGCGCCCGCCTGCGTCGGGTCGCCGTTGAGCGCGACCTTGCCCGCGTACTCGGGCTTGAGCAGGTCCTCGACCTTGGTCGGCGCGGGCACCTTGCCGGCGTCGTAGCCGATGGACATGAAGCCGCCGTAGTCGCCGTAGTAGAGACCCTCGCCGTCCTTGAGCTCGGCCGGGATCTCCTCCCAGGTGGCGACCTTGTACGGCGCGAACATGGTCTTGTTCGCCACGGCCACGTTCAGCCCGAGGTCGAACACGTCCGGCGCGCGGTCACCGCCCTTGAGCTGCTGGGCGGCCTTGATCTCGTCCGCGCTGGAGCCGTCCGGCTGCGCCGAGTCGATCTTGATGCCGTACTTGTCCGTGAAGGCCTTGATCATCACGCCGTAGTTCGCCCAGTCCGGGGGCAGCGCGATGACGTTCAGCGTGCCCTCCTTCTTGGCCGCTTCGACGAGCTTGTCGACCCCGCCGAAGTCGGCGGCGGACTTGGCCGTCGCCGCGGCGGTGCCGCCAGACGAGCTTTCCTTGGCGGGCGGAGCCCCGCAGGCGGCGAGCGCGATGGCCAGCGCACCGACACCGAGCAAGCGCAGAACTGGGGTGGGAGTCAACGAATCGAACCTTCCTCGTCGGGAGTGCCCGTGAGCGGTGCTCGCTCGCGAGTCGTATACCCCGAAACGTGTCAGTTGGCGCGAGGATTGGTCATATTGAGCGACCTTGTCAAGCGCGCCGCACGTACTGATACCAATTCGAATGACAAGGCGAATTCCTCGTGGTGACCACATGTACCAAGGGTTAACCCAACGCTGTTATGGCGCTCGGCGAACCTGCCGCCGGACCACCCCTGCGCTGGCCCGTTGGCAAGACCCGTGGCACAAACCTGCCCTTTCGGACCATGATCCACGGTGCGTTGGGGAGACCGGGCGCGCGCCCGAACCACCCCCTCGGCGGACGGGTGCGACGACCGAAACGACCGATTGTCGGGCCTCCTCCCCGAAATTCCGCGGACCGTCTGGTCCAGTCGGCAATTGGGCACGTATTAACAGCTGATTCCTGGACCGTTCCAGGACCGTTTGCGAACCCGGTGACGAAAGCCGCACCGGGCGTGACGCCCCCCTCCGGCCATGCGTAGCCGTACTATGCGTTGGACAACTACCTATGGGGGTTCTCGTGACGCAGCGGAAGTTGCTCGTGTGGTTGCACGTCCTGAGCTCGGTCGGCTGGATGAGCCAGGCGCTCGCCCTGTTCGCCCTGACGACCTACGGGCTCGGCTCGTCCGGGGCGTCCCGGACGAGCGCGTTCGACATGGCGAACGTGCTCGACACCGCCGTGCTCCAGTTCATGGCGACCACTTCGGCCTACACCGGATTCATGCTCTCGGCGCTCACCTCGTGGGGCTATTTCCGACACTGGTGGGTTCTGTTCAAATTCGTGATCACGTTGTCCCAGCTGTACCTCGGCATCTTCCTGTTGAGCCCGAACCTGGACCTCGGCGAAAACGGGAACCCCGCCCTCATGCG
Organism: Umezawaea sp. NPDC059074; assembly: GCF_042738955.1. Classification (NCBI taxonomy): domain Bacteria; kingdom Bacillati; phylum Actinomycetota; class Actinomycetes; order Pseudonocardiales; family Pseudonocardiaceae; genus Umezawaea; species Umezawaea sp. NPDC059074. The sequence goes on along the minus strand of NZ_JBHYHC010000041.1, from coordinate 58,523 downwards.
TGCCGGATCACTGCTGATGGCGAGCGCGCTCGCGGTGCAGGCGTGGCTGTCCGTCGCCAAGCCGGGCAAGCGCACACCGTGGACCCCACCAGGCAAGTTCCCCACCGCGCCCGGCTGGTTGACCGCCGTCCTCACCACCGTTCCGCTGATCGACTACGTCGTGTTCGGGCACATCCCGGCACTGTCACTCCTCGTCGTCATCGCCTACCCCGTGTGGCGCCGATGGAAAGTCACACCTCGGCAATCGGCCCCATCCGGTGGGGCACGTAGGCTCAAGGACGTAAACGACTTGACCCACCACCAGAACTGAGAACGAGGTGATCGGTGTGACGGTTGGCGATAGCCACCGCCGCGATACGGATCTGCTGCGCGAGCTGGAACCGATCGTGGAGGTCAACCTCGACCGCCACTTGTCGATCGCCAAGGAGTGGATGCCGCACGACTACGTCCCGTGGAGCGAGGGCCGCGACTTCGCGTTCCTCGGGGGCGAGGACTGGCACCCGGAGGACTCCCGGCTCGACCCCACCGCCAAGACGGCGATGATCATCAACCTCCTCACGGAGGACAACCTCCCCTCCTACCACCGCGTCATCTCGTCGTCGTTCGGCAAGGACGGCGCGTGGGCGACGTGGATGCACCGCTGGACGGCCGAAGAGGCCCGCCACGGCATCGCCCTGCGCGACTACCTCGTGGTCACCCGCGGCGTCGACCCCGTCGAGCTCGAGCGCAAGCGCATGGAGCACATGTCGGTCGGCTTCGAGGGCACGACCGAGTCCGCGATCCGCAACATCGTGTACGTGTCGTTCCAGGAACTCGCGACCCGCATCTCGCACCGCAACACCGGCCGCGCCACCAACTGCCCGCTGGCCGACCAGCTCCTCGCCCGCATCGCGACGGACGAGAACCTGCACATGGTCTTCTACCGCAACCTCGTCACCGCCGCGTTCGAGGTCCAGCCCGACCACACCATGCAGGCGGTCCGCGACGAGGTCCTCAACTTCCAGATGCCCGGCGCGGGCATCTCGGACTTCCTCCGCAGCTCCGCCACCATCGCCAACGCGGGCATCTACGACCTCCGCCTGCACCACGACGAGGTCATCATGCCGATCCTCCGCTACTGGAAGGTGTTCGAACGCACCAACCTCGGCGGTGAGGGCGAGAAGGCCCGCGAGGAACTGGCCGAGTTCCTCGCCGTGCTCGACGGCAAGGCCAGCAAGTTCGTCGAGATGCGCGAACGCCGCCGCGCCCGCGCGGCCAAGGCGGCGGAGTAGTCGGCTGTGGATGTGCCAGGCCCCTGGCCGTGGGTACGCGCGGCCAGGCACCGGCATTGCTCAATATAAGTGCGGAATGGGATAGTCGCCCTGTGCACGCGTTCGACGTCCTCGGCGACCCCGTCCGCCGCCGCATCCTGGAACTGCTCGCCACCGGCGAGCAGACCTCCGGCGCGGTGGTGACCGTGATCCAGCAGGAATTCGGCATCTCCCAGCCCGCCGTGTCCCAACACCTGAGGGTGCTCCGCGAGAACGGCTTCGCCAGCGTTCGCGCGATGGGGACGCGGCGGTTGTACTCGGTGGAGTCAGGACCGCTGGAAGAGGTCGACGCGTGGCTGGACCGCTTCCGGCAGTTCTGGGGGCAGCGGTTGGACGCGTTGGGGACGGAGTTGGCTCGGGGGAAGCGCGAGCGGCGGTTGCGGGAAGAAGCCGAGGAGCCTCCTGTCGGGGGGTGATCGGTCGTTGGGTGGGGTCGCGTGAAGAACTGCCGCGACCTGGGATGTGGGTTCGGAGGCTGGGCCGCCTGATCTCGATGGCGGTGGTAGGCCGGAGATGGTGCAGGTCAAGGACACCTCTGGGTGATGTCGCCGGTTGAGGCGTCCTTGACTGAGGGCGGGGAGGGCCTCGCCGTCGGGCGAGCCGGTTCCGGGAACGCGGCGATGAAATCGCTTGAGCCGTGGAGCGCGGCAAAGGCTTGGGGATCGTGTGAAACCTCCTGCTGTCGATCAGGTGGGTGAGCCATGCCCGAACCGGCGAAGGTGGAGAAGACAGCAGGCCACTTCAGGGGACACGGCGATGGCGAGGGCCGGTCGAGCCGGACGTGCAGCGGACGCCGACTCGAGCTCGAATCGACGGGGTTGGGGGAAGGCGGAGGGCCTTTCGTCGTCGGAGCGGGGTGGGGCCGTGCGCGCGGGATGGGTTGGGGGTGTCCGGGGCGGCGGTGGGAAGTGGCGGAGCTTGGGGAGGCGCGGGAGCGCGGTTCGGCGTGGCTGGCAGGTGGTCGGTCTGAGGCGGGGCGCGGCATGGGACGACGGGTCGCGAGAGCCGGAGAGCGCGGTTCAGCGAGGCTGATAGGGGCGGACTGGGGCGGGTGGGCCTGGGCGGCGAAGTGGTGGGCAACGGGGTTCCCCTGCGGGCTTGAACTGGGAGGGCGGCGGGAGTAGCGGTCGCCAAGGCGGTGAGCAGCGGGGCTCGCGCCTGGGCATGAGGTGGGGCACGGCGGGAGCAGCGGATCCCGAAAGCGGCGGGTAGCGGTGCTCGCGCCTGGACACGAGATGGAAACGCGCCAGGACCAGCGGACCCCGAGAGCGATGGACAGCTGCGCTCGCGCCTGGGCATGAGGCGGGAAGGCAGCAGGACCAGCGGATCCCGAGAGCGGTGGACAGCGGTGCTCGCGCCTGGACACGAGATGGAAACGCGGCAGGAGCAGCGAATCTCGAGAGCGATGGATAGCGGCGCTCGCGCCTGGACACGAGGTGAGAACGCGGCGGGAGCAGCGGATCTCGAGGGCGATGAATGGCGGCGCTCGTGCGTGAGCATGAGGTGGGGTGCGGCGGGAGCAGCGAGTCCAGAGAGCGATGGGCAGCGAGGCTCGTGCCTGGGCATGAGGCGGGAACGCGGTAAGAGCAGCAGCTCGCGAGAGCGACGGGCAGCTGGACTCGCGGCTGGGTATGAGGTGGCAGCGCAGCGGGATTAGCGGGTCCCGAGAACGGTGGGTGGGAGCGCGGCAGGAGTAGCGGGTCCCGAGAACGGTGGTCAGCAGGACTCGTGCCTGGGCGTGAGGTGGGAGCGCGGTTGGAGCAGGGGGCCCGAAGGTGGTGGGTAGCGGGGCTCGTGGCTGGGCGTGAGGTGGGTGGGGTGGTGGGGGCGGTGGGTGGGTGGAGTGGTGGGGGTCGCAGGTGGGGGTGGGATGTTTGGGGTGGTTGTCGTGTGGGGTGGCGTGGTTGGGGGTACCCGTGTGGGGTCCGGCTCCGCCATTTGGTGGTTGGGGGCCCTGTGTTCATTGGGGAGGCTCGTGAAACCGTTGTTGCAGTTGCCTGCCGCGCTTGACCTGAGCCGGTTCCCGCACCCGCCGCTGTCGACCGTGCGGCTTTGGGTCACGGAAGTGCTGGTTGGCGTGTCCGAGGACTGTGTCGATGACACCGTCCTGCTGGTCAACGAGCTCGTGTCGAACGTGTACGACCATGCGACGCCACCCTGTCGGGTGAGGGTGTCCGAGCTTCCCGAGCACCTCGGGGTGCGGGTGGAGGTCGATGACGGGGAAGCCGACCTGCTTCCCGTGCTCGGCACCTCGCGGTTGGGGAAGTACCGCGGGCGTGGGCTGATGTTGGTGGAGCGGGTCGCCGAGCGGTGGGGGATCTCGCGGCGGACCTGGGGGAAGACGGTGTGGGCCGAGCTGCCCTTCCGGATCGTGCGGCCAGTGGTGGTGTAGGTGGGCATGAGGTGGCTCCGAAGTCAGTAGCAGAGTGCGTGCCGCTTGCACGCATCTTGGACTGTACACCTGATGCGTGCCGCTGGCACGTACACTGATCGGGTGCACTCCGCCGCCGCTCGTGTCGAGGCCGCGCTGGGGCTGCTGCTCCGGCGCAGCACCAGGGCCCACCTGTACGACGACCTCGTGACCGATGTCCAAGGGGTCGACGAGACGACCTACCCCGTGCTGAGCGGGATCGCGCGGTTGGAGCCGGTGAGTTCCACCCGGCTCTCCGACGAGATCGGGATCGACCGGACGGCGACCACGCGGTACGCGGCCCGGTTGGAGAAGGCCGGGCTGGTGACCCGTGAACCCGATCCGGGGGACGCGCGGTCGACGTTGCTGCTGCTGACGGACGCGGGGCGGGTGGCCAGCGATTCGGCGCGGCGGAAGCTGGTCGACCGGCTGGACGGGATCGTGGCCGAGTGGACGCCGTTGGAGGCGGAGCTGTTCGCCACGGTGCTGGAGCACCTGGTGGGGAAGCTGCGGCCCGAGTCCTGAGTGGACGTTCTACATCGACCTTGTGCGCGTCCGTGGAGCTGTATCACAATGGGCGTCCTCACGAGGCTGGGTGGAGCTGATGGCGGACGTCGCACATCCGAGAGTGTCGAGACGGCGCGAGGTCAGCCACGCGAGCGCGCGGTCGGTGCTGACGACCGTGTTGGGCGAGTTCGTGCTGCCGCGCGAGACCCCGGTCTGGACGTCGACGCTGGTGGACGTGCTGCGGTTGTTCGGGATCGAGGAGAAGTCCGCGCGGCAGGCGCTGTCGCGGACGGCGGCCGAGGGGTGGCTGCGGTCGGAGCGGGTCGGGCGGCGGGTGCGGTGGTCGCTGACGGCGTCCGGTCGTCGGCTGCTGACCGAGGGCGCGCACCGCATCTACGAGTTCGGGCGCGTGCCGAGCGGGTGGGACGGGCGGTAGCTGATGCTGTTCGTGTCGGTGCCCGAGACCAAGCGCGACCTGCGGCACCGGGTGCGGACGCGGCTCGCGTGGGCGGGCTTCGGGTCGCCGCAGCCGGGGGTGTGGGTCAGCCCGAACACGCGCAGGCAGGCCGAAGCGGCGACGATCATCGCCGACCTCGGGGTGGAAGCGCCGGTGCTGTCGTTCGTGGCCGAGTTCGGGGCGATCGGCGAGGTCGGCGACCTGGTGACGCGGGCGTGGGACCTGAGCGACCTGGAGGAGCGGTACGAGGACTTCATCGACGAGTTCAGCGGGATCCGGCCGGTCAGCGGGCAGCACGCGCTGCACGCGCAAACCCTGCTGGTGCACGAGTGGCGGCGGTTCCCCTTCCTCGATCCGGGGTTGCCTGCGGCGCTGCTGCCGGAGAACTGGAGCGGGGCCAAGGCCGCGGAACTGTTCCACGGCAAGCACGACGACTGGCGGGCCGCCGCGCAGGGGCACTGGGAACAGGTCATGGCCTAGCTGCCGGACCAAGCCGCTGAACGGCTGAGGGCAACCGAAACCGCAGGCGTGGCAGAAAAACCGGTTGAAGGTGTGCGCCGGTCACCGGGTGAGCGAGGTGGCGCGGAGCTGGTCGCGGAGGACGTTGCGGCGGATCTTGCCCGTGGCGGTTTTCGGTAGTTCGGCGAGGATCGTGACCGCCCTGGGGCGTTTGAAGGCGGCCAGGCCCTCACGGCACCAGCGGATGATCTCGTCCGGGTCGACGGTGTGGCCTGGGCGGGCGACTACGCAGGCGACCGGTTTGTCGAGGTCGTCGGCGTCGGGGATGCCCACGACGACGGCTTCGGCGATGTCCGGGTGTTCCAGGAGGCGTTCCTCGACCTCGCTCGGCGTCACCCAGATGCCGCCCGCTTTCAGCATGTCGTTCAGGCGGCCCAGGCAGGTGTAGGTGCCGTCGTCGTTGCGGACGTAGGTATCGCCGGTGCGCATCCACTGGCCCAGGAACACGCTGCGGGACGTGTCGGTGCGGCACCAGTAGCCCGTGGCGGTCGACGGGCCACGGACGTGCAGCTCCCCCGGTTCGCCGACGGCCGTGACGGGGGTGCCATCGGTATCGCGCAGGTCCACGTCGTAGCCGGGGACCGGGACGCCGGAGGACTTCGGGCGGACCTGGCCCGGTCTGTTGGACATGAAGATGTGCAGCATCTCCGTGGAGCCGATGCCGTCCAGGACCTCCACGTCGAAGCGGGACCGCATGCCCTCGTACATCCGCGCGGGCAACGCCTCGCCCGCCGACACGCCTTGGCGGACCGTGGCGAACGCGTCCGGCGGGACGTCCGAGGCCAGGAGCGGGCCCCAGAAGCTGGGGGTGCCGAACAGGAGCGTGGCCCGGTCCTGACGAGCGCGGGCGGCGAAGAGGGCCGGGGTGGGTCTGCCGGGTTCGAGCAGGGCCGTCGCGCCGACCGAGAGCGGGAAGAACAGGGAGTTGCCGATGCCGTAGGCGAAGAAGAGCTTCGCGACGGACAGGCAGCGGTCGTCGCGGGTGATGCCGAGGACTCCCCCGGCGTAGTTCTCCGCCACGAACAGGATGTTGGCGTGGCGGTGCATGGCCGCTTTCGGGACGCCGGTCGTGCCGGAGGTGTAGAGCCACAGCGCGGGCGAGTCCGGCCACGTCGGGTACGGCTCGGACGGGCCGTCGCGCAGCAGGTCCGCCCAGGTCACGCCGTCCACGCCCGCGGGCAACGGACCGGGGTCGGCGACGACGTGGCGGACGTCCGGCGCGTTCTGGACCGCTGCCCGCACGGTGTGCGCGTAGTCGGACGAGCCGATCACCACGCGGGCGCGCGAGTCCACGACGAGGGCGCGGAGTTCCGGAGCGGTCAGCATGGTGGAGCACGGCACGGCCACCGCGCCGACGTGCATCGCGGCGAGGATGGCGGTGAACAGCTCCACCTCGTCGACCATGCACATCAGCACGCGCTCCTCGGGCCGCACGCCGAGGGCGCGCAGACCGGCCGCGACGCGCACGACCTCGTCGTGCACCTGCTGGTAGGTCAGGTTTCGGGTGGGCGTGACGACGGCCGTGCGGTCGCCGTCGCCGTTGCGGAGGTGGCGGGCGACGAGGTGGTCGGCGGCGTTGAACGTGGTGGGCGCGGCAGTCGGCATGGCATCCGCCTCAGGGGAGGTAGACGTACTCGTAGTCGAACGGTTTGTCGTTGATGCCGTTCGTCGGCGGCGCGACCCAGCTGGCGATCTTGCCCCGCTCGTACACCGGGTGCATGAGCGACCGGACGAACGCGAGGTCCTCGGTCGTGGGCAGCCACTTGCGGCGGTTCGCGGCCCACGTGGCCTCGTCCACGATCGTGCCCTCGGGCGTGATGTGGAAGCCGGCGTTGAGGCCGACGTTGCGGTTGAAACCGGGGTGGGGCAGCAGGAACCGGAAGCCGATGCCGTGCTCCTCCAGGATCTTGTTCCACCGCTTCACGCCCGTGCGGCAGTCGGCGATGTACTCGCCGCGCAGGTCCAGGTTGAGCGCCAGCAGCGTTTGCACCTCCTCGGTGCTCCACGTGCCGTCGGCCGTCGGCCGGTCGAGGGTCGTGCCGCCCTCGGTGAGCTTGTGGTCGTCCTTGCGACGCCCTTCCTGCCACCGGCCCTTGAGCCCGGCGGTGTAGTAGTTCGCCGCGTTCGTGGAGGTCTCGCCGCCGAACAGGTCGAGCGACACGGTGAAGTGGAAGTTCAGGTACTTCTGGATGATCTCCAACGGGATCCCGCCGCACGCACCGATGTCCGTCGTGTCGTGCTCGCGGATCAGCTGGGCGCTGCGGGTCACCACGCGGTCGACGCCGGTGGTGCCGACGAACATGTGGTGCGCTTCCTCCTTGAGCATGAACTCGCAGGTCCGCGACAGCGGGTCGAACGCGCTCTCCTTCAACGTGCCGAGCTGGTACTTGCCGTCCCGGTCGGTGAAGTAGGTGAACATGTAGAACGCCAGCCAGTCCGCGGTCTCCTCGTTGAACGCGCCGAGGATGCGCGGGGTGTCCGGGCTGCCGGAGTTGCGCAGCAGCAGGCCTTCCGCCTCGTCGCGGCCCTCCTTGCCGAAGTACGCGTGCAGCAGGTACACCATCGCCCACAGGTGCCGCCCCTCCTCCACGTTGACCTGGAACAGGTTCCGCAGGTCGTAGAGGCTGGGCGCGGTGAGCCCCAGCAGCTTCTGCTGCTCGACGGACGCGGGTTCGGTGTCGCCCTGGATCACGATCAGCCGTTGCAGGTCGGCCCGGTACTCCCCCGGAACCTGCTGCCACACGGGTTCCCCGGCGTGCTCGCCGAAGCCGATGCGCCGGTCGGCGTCGCGTTCGGCGAGGAAGATCCCCCACCGGTAGTCGGGCACGTTCACGTGGTCGAAGTGCGCCCACCCGTCGCGGCCGACCGCCACGGCGGTGCGCAGGTACACGCCCCGCGTGCGCAGCGTGGGGCCCATCTCGCCCCACCAGTCGAGGAACTTGGGCTGCCAGCCCTCCAGCGCGCGCTGGAGCCTGCGGTCGCCCGCGAGGTTGACGTTGTTGGGGATCTTGTCGTCGTAGTCGATCTTCTCCGGCATCGCGCTACACCCGGTTCCTGTCGAAGACGGCCTTCCGCCCGGTGCCGTAGCGGCGCAGCGCGCCGTCCGGACCGGAGGCGTTGGGGCGGGTGAAGATCCAGTTCTGCCAGGCCGCGAGCCTGCCGAAGATCTTCGTCTCCACGGTTTCCGGGCCGACGAACCGGTGGTTCGCCTCCATCCCGGTCAGCGAGTCCGGGCTCAGCGCTGCCCGGCCCTCGACGACGATGCGGATCTCGTCGTCCCAGTCGAGGTCGTCCGGCGCCTCGGTCACCAGGCCGAGCCCGTCGGCCTCCGCCGCCGACAGCGGCCGGTCGACCTCCGCCGCCAGCCGGTCGACGTGCTCGTCGTCGCCGTAGAAGCGGGAGCGCAGGCGGGTCAGGCCGTTGCCCATCGGGAACGGGCCGAAGTTGGCCCGCGACAGCGTGATCGCGGCTCGCTCGTCGCTGGTCTCGTCGTCGACCGGCGGACCGTCCAGCACGTACTGCCGGTCCGCGGCGAGGGCGAGTTCGAGGAGCACGCCGGCGAAGCAGGAACCCGGTTCGATCAACGCGACGAGGCTGCGACTGGTCACGTCCAGCCGTTTCAGCACGCGCTTGTAGAAGTGCCGGATCTCGTTGGCCAGCCAGTCCGTGCCCTCCAGGACGACCCGCTCGTGCGCGAGCACCAGCGCGGGGTCGCCGGACGTGCGGATCAGCCACGTCCCCAGCTCGGTCTCGTTGTGCCGCAGGCGGAGGATCAGGTCGTCCAGCTCCCGCGACACGGCCAGCAGCCAGTTCGACGCGGTGACGGACGTCGGAGCGGCGTCACGGGGACCGCGGACGGTGATCTCCACCGTGCCCGCGTCCCGGTCCAGCACCGCCGTGACGTTCGGGTACTCGAGGCGGTCCTCGGTGACCTCGCGCCGCAACGGGGTCAGCTCGATCCCCACGGCGTCGCGCGGCCGTGTGCTCGCCTCGGCCAATTGGAGCGCCCGCGCCGTGACGGCCTCGGTGAAACCCCGGCGTGGAGCCAGTTCGTCGACCAGCCGCCACTCGACGGCGGTCTTGCCCTTGAGCCCGTCGGGGCGGGTGGCGAACACGTCGGCGCGGTCCTTGCGCACCTTCCGCTTGTCCACCAGCCGGGTCAGGCCGCCGGTGCCGGGCAGGACGCCCAGCAGCGGCACCTCCGGCAGCGCCACGGCGGAGGAGTTGTCGTCGATCAGGACGATCCGGTCGCACGCCAGCACCAGCTCGTACCCGCCGCCCGCGCAGGTCCCGTTCACCGCGGCCAGGTAGGTCTGGCCGGAGTGCTCGGTGGCGTCCTCCATGCCGTTGCGGGTCTCGTTGGTGAACTTGCAGAAGTTCACCTTCCACGGGTGCGACGACGCGGCGAGCATCCGGATGTTCGCCCCCGCGCAGAACACGCCGGACTTCGCGCTGGTCAGCACGACGGTGCGGACGCCGGGGTGCTCGAACCGCAGCCGCTGGACCGCGTCGTGCAGCTCGATGTCCACGCCGAGGTCGTAGGAGTTGAGCTTCAGCTCGTAGCCGGGGACCAGGCCGCCCTGCTCGTCGACGTCCATCTCCAGCCACGCCACGGGTCCGTCGACCCGCAGCGTCCAGTGCCGGTAGGAGTCCGGGTGCCGATCGAAGTCGACCTCCATGGCGAACGCCCTCCTCGTCGTGGGGTTCGCCCTCAGTGTCTACACGTCACCTCCCGATCGTCAAGGTTCTGTAGAACGATCTAGAAGTCGTCGGGGCTGATCGCGGTCCTGCTGAGGTAGCCGGCCCAGGACGACTTGGGGGCCTTGGCGGGGTTGCGGCGAGCCTGCTCGACCACCAGCCGCTTCAACTCGGCCTCGATGCCCAGTCGCGGGTACGACTCCTCGAACTCCGCGCTGCCCTCGCCGAAGTCGGCGAGCACGCCGAGGCGGGTCAGCAGCGTGATAGGGCCACGGCGTTCGGCGATCTGGGCCGAGGTGTGCAGCGCGATGGCCTCCCACACCTGGTCCACGGCCGCCGCGGGCACGCCCTCCGCGGTGAGGAACGCGGCCGCCGCGTCGGCCCCCTCCACCTCGAACCGGACCGGGCCGTCGAAGGCGTCGGCGGTGCCGATGTCGTGCAGCGCGCACGCCTGGAACAAGATCACCCGGTCGTGCTCGATCCCGTCGCGCTCGGCGATGGCGGCGGCGTGCAGGAAGGTGCGCACGCTGTGGTTGAGCACGGAGGGGGCCTCGTGCTCGCGGGCGAAGGCCAGCACCCGCTGGGACAGCGGGTCGGTCGGCAGGAGCGTCATGCGCGCGAGGCTAGTGGGCCGACTGTCCGTGGTCGCGGTGGTATTAGGCCGCACGCACCACCACCAAACGGGTGACACCGTTGCTTCCTGTGACGCGAACTGGTCGGTCCGTCGCCTGTTTCCGCACTTCGCTGTGGACAGATCGGTCGGCCTTACACCGAATTGACCACTCACCGTGACACAGTGGAGGCGGTTCGCGGTGTGCTAGGAGGGGTGGCGTACATGCGTGGTCTTGTGGTCGTGGCAGTGGTCGGCGTGGTGCTCACGAGCGGAGCCCCGGCGTCCATCGCCCAACCCGACCCGTCGTCGAGCGCGCCCACGACCACCACGACGACGCCTCCACCGGTCACGACGACCACCACGACACCGCCTCCGGCGACCACCACCACGACGCCGAAGCCGCCTGTCACGACCACGACGACCACCACCACGACGACGACGACCACCGGGGGCACGACCACCTCGACCCCGCCGCCGTCGTCCTCGTCGTCCTCCGCCACGCCGACCGCGCCCGGCACCACGCCGACCGCGCCCGCCGTGCCGAACTCGGCGGAGATGACCAAGTACCTCGACCTCAGCCAGGCCGCCGCCGTCGCCAACCAGGACGCGCTCCTCGCGCAGCAGGACCTGGTCGACAAGCGCGCCGCCGCGCAGAAGGCGACCGACGAGGCGGCCAAGTCCAAGAAAGCCGCCGACGACGCCGTGGTCGCCGAGGGCAAGGCGAAGACGATCCAGCAGGAGTCGAAGGCGCTGGCCACGACGTTGCAGGCCGAGGTCGACCACCTGGTGGAGATCTCGTTCAAGGGCCTGCGCCTCAACGGGCTCGCGGCCGTGTTCAGCAGTGACACGCCCGAGGAGTACCTCGACGCGGCGATGATCATGGACGTCTACGCCCAGCAGCACGGCGAGATGGTGGCCACGGCGCAGAAGGCCGCGGACGACGCCACCGCCGCGCAGAAGAAGGCCGAGGACGCCCGCGTCGCGGTCGAGGCCACGAGCAAGAAGGCCGAAGAGGACCGGGTCACCGCCCAGAAGCTCGCCGACGAGGCGGTCGCGGCCGTGACGCTCGCCGACCAGCGCAAGGCGGGTCTGGAGGGCAAGGCGGGCGAGGTCAAGCAGGCGTTCGGCGCGCTGACCGCGGCCGACCTGGCCCGGCTGTCCGGCACCGGGCCGTCGATCAACCCGAACATCCCGGCGGGCGCCGCGGGCGACGCGCTGAAGTTCGCGCTCAAGGAACTGGGCAAGCCGTACGTGTGGGGCGCGGTCGGGCCGGACACCTACGACTGCTCCGGGCTCATGCAGACCGCGTACCGCGCGGCGGGCGTGACGATCCCCCGCGTCACCTACCAGCAGGCGCTGATCGGCACGCCCGTGCCGCGCGACCAGGTCAAGGCGGGCGACCTGATCCTGTACCGCGCCGACCTCGGCCACGTGGCCATGGCGATCGACAGCACCTACGCCGTGCACGCCCCGACCTCCGGCGAGACCGTCAAGGTGTCGCCGATCGACGCCATCGGTCCGGTCGCCACGATCCGCCGCGTCGCGGGCTGACGAAGCCGATTTCCACCCGGCGGGATACTGGGCTCAAGGAAGTACGAGCCTGGAGGTCTAGCGGTGTTGCAGGGTGACGTCGGAGTGGAACTGGGTCGGCGAGTGGCGGTAGCGCTGCGCACGGCCCTGGGTGTGGAGATCACCCCGGCCGAGGCGCTCGTGCGACCCTCCACCCGCGAGGGTGTGGACTACCAGTGCAACGTGGCCATGAGCTTGGCGAAGACGCTGAAGAAGGCGCCGCGCGAGGTGGCGCAGGCCGTGGTCGAGCACCTCGACTCGGCGGACTTGGTGGAGGACCCGGAGATCGCCGGGCCGGGCTTCGTGAACCTCGTGCTGCGGCGCGAGTGGCTGGAGGAGCAGGCGGCCGGGCTGCTGGGTGACGACCGGCTCGGGGTGGCCACGACCGAGAGCCCGCGCCGGGTCGCGATCGACCTGTCCAGCCCGAACGTGGCCAAGGAGATGCACGTCGGACACCTGCGGTCGTCGATCATCGGCGACGCGATCATGCGGCTGCTGCGGTTCGCGGGCCACGAGGTGATCCCCCACAACCACCTCGGCGACTGGGGAACGCCGTTCGGGATGCTCATCGAGCACCTGGTCGACGAGGGCTGGAAGGCGGGCTCGGAGGCACACTCGATCAGCGACCTCAACGGGTTCTACGTGGCGGCGCGCAAGAAGTTCGACGCCGACCCGGACTTCGTGGAACGCGCCCGGCTGCGCGTGGTGGCGTTGCAGGGCGGCGACGAGGAGACGCTGGCGCTGTGGCGCGGGCTCGTCGAGGAGTCCACGCGGCACTTCGAGAAGGTGTACGAGCTGCTCGGCATCGGGCTCACGTCGGAGGACGTCTACGGCGAGAGCTTCTACAACCCGTTCCTCGCCGACACCGTCGCGGAACTGGAGGCCAAGGGGCTGACCGAGGTCAGCGACGGCGCGCTGTGCGTGTTCCCGCCCGGCTTCAGCAACCGCGAGGGCGACCGGCTGCCGCTGATCATCCGCAAGACCGACGGCGGCTACAACTACGCCAGCACGGACCTCGCGACGATCCGGTACTGGATCCGCGACCGCGAGGTGACCGACCTGCTCTACGTCGTCGGAACGCCGCAGTCGCAGCACTTCACGATGGTGTTCGCCGCCGCGCGGCAGGCCGGGTGGCTGACCGACCAGCACGCGGAGCACGTCGGGTTCGGCTCGATCCTGGGCGAGGACGGCAAGACGATCCGGTCGCGCGCGGGCGGCACGCTCAAGCTGGTCGACCTGCTGACCGAGGCCGTCGACCACGCCGCTGCGGTGATCGCCGAGCGCACCGACTTCGACGCGGCCGAGCAGGCCAGGCTGGCGAAGGTCGTGGGCATCGGCGCGGTGAAGTACGCGGACCTGTCCAACGACCGCGAACGCGACTACGTGTTCACGTGGGAGAAGATGCTGGCCAAGGAGGGCAACACCTCGGTGTACCTCCAGTACGCCAACGCCCGCATCCGCTCGATCCTGGCGAAGGCGGGCGAAGTGCCTGCCGCAGGCGCGCCCGTGACGTTGACCGAGCCCGCCGAACGCGCGCTCGTGGTGAAGCTGCTCGGGTTCCCGGCGGCCGTGGACGCGGCGATCGACGCGTACGCCCCGCACAAGCTGAGCAACTACCTGTTCGAGACGGCGAGCACGTTCACGACGTTCTACGACACGTGCCCGATCCTCAAGGACACCACCAGCCCGGAGGCCCGCGCCTCCAGGCTGGTGCTGGCCCAGCTCACGTCACGGGTGCTGGTGCTCGGCCTGTCGCTGCTCGGCATCGACGCCCCCGAGCGCCTGTAGGAGCCCCGCTGCGGTCCGGTCCACCTCGACCAGGGACCGGACCGTGGTGAAACCCAAGGCGTAATTGACGGCGATCATGTGGACGTTGTCGGCGTTGGTGCCGGTGTAGACCAGGTCGAGGTACAGCGGCGTCAGCCACCGCAGCATCTCCGCCTTCATCGCCACGCCCAGCGCGCGACCGCGGTGGGCCGCGACCACGACCGTGTCGCGCTGGTAGCCCCAGCCCGGACGGCGGGGGTGCAGTTGCAGCTGGGTCAGGCCGACGACCTCGCCGGTCTCCTCGTGCACGGCGACGACGACCCGTTCCTCGATGTCCTCGGCCAGGGCGTCGGACTCGTCGGCGCGCACGCGGTCGACCGTCCACTCCGGACTGCGCACCTCGGAGTCGCCCCTCGGGGCGTCGTGGATCGCGCCCCGCGCCACCGCGTAGGAGGCGACGAGGTCGTCCGGCGCGGCCCCGACCCACCGCCGCAGGCGGTACCCGGCGGGCGCGGGCCGATCCCAGGACGCCGGGTCGACGTCGGCGAACCGGAGGCGTTGCAGGACGACCTCGTTGGAGACCCGGAACCCCAACGCCGCGGCCCACTTCTCCCCCGCGCCGCCCGCGGTGATCTGCTCGCCCTGCACCACCTCACGGCCGCGGGCCACCACCTCGGGCAGCAGGGCCCGCAACACCGCGGTACCGATCCCCTGTCGGCGTCGTTCGGGGTGCACGGTGATGTCGACGACCGCCAAGTGCGCGTTCTCCTCCTCGGGGAAGCTCAGCGTCACGGCAGCCACGACCTCACCGTCCCGCCGCCCCACCCGGCGCACCATCTCGCCGAAACCGGGGAACGGGTTGCGCAGCCGGGCGACCAGGTCCTCGTAGGACTCCGGGTCCTCGTCCGGCTGGTCCACGGGCTGCGCGGCGAGCACCACCGCGTGGAAGCCGCGGAGGTCGGCCTCCCCGGCCGAGTGCGGGTCCAGGGGCTCCACCACGACGTCACCCGCCACCGGGCGGTTCACCTGGACCACGGACCGGACCGTGGTGAAGCCCAAGGCGTGGTTGACGGCGATCATGTGGACGTTGTCGGCGTTGGTGCTGGTGTAGACGTCACGCAGGTCCGGCCGGTCCGCGACCAGCCGGCGCAGCAGGTGCGCCTTGATCGCCACGCCGAGGCCGTGGCCGCGGTGGGCCGCCAGGACGGCCGTGTCGCGTTGGCGGCCCCAGGTCGGCCTGTGCGGGTCCAGTTCCAGTTGGGTCAGGGCGACGACCGTGCCCGTCTCCTCGTGGACGGCGACCACCACCCGTTCCTCGATGTCGCGCCCCAGGTTGTCCGCCTCGGCCGCGCGCACGCGGTCGACCGTCCACTCGGGTTGGCGGAGGGCCGTCTCGCCCCTCGGCGCGTCGCGGATGGCCGTTCGCGCTTCGGCGTAGGACGCGACGAACTCCTCCGGGGCCGGTCCGGTCCACTGCTCGGCCCGGTAGCCGTCGGGGATCGGCACGTCCCAGAGCGCCGGGTCGACGTCGGCGAAGCGGAGGCGTTGTATGACGGTCGCGTTCGCCTTCCGAAACCCCAGCGCGACGGCCCACGCCTCGCCCGCGCCGCCCGCCTCGACCTGGAAGCCCTCGACGACCTCGCGACCGGCCATCTCGGGGAGCAGGGCGCGCAGCACGGCGGTGCCGATGCCCTGCCTGCGCCGCTCCGGGGGAACGACGACCTCGGCCAGCACGAGGTGGCTGTTCTCCTCCTCCGCCAGGAACATCAGGGTCGCGGTGGCCACGACCTCGCCGTCGTGGCGGGCGAGCCAGTGCCGCACGTCGCCGAACCCCGCGAACGGGAAGCGCAGCCTGGCCACCAGGTTCTCGTAGGTCGCGGTGCTGCCCGAGGCGACGGCCACCTCGTGGAAGCTCCGGAACCCGGCCTCGTCCAAGGGCTCCAGCACGACGTCCACTACTTCCCCCTCCGTCGGTCGAGCGCCTCCCGCAGTGCCTCCACGGGCTGGTTCACCTCGAGCATGGAACGGACCGTGGTGAAGCCCAGCGAGTGGTTCACGCGGGCCATGTGGACGTTGTCGGCGTTGGTGCCGGTGTAGACCAGGTCGAGGTCCAACGGCGTCAGCCACCGCAGCATCTCCGCCTTGATCACCCGGCCCAGGCCGTGGCCGCGGTGTGCGGCCAGGACGGCGGTGTCGCGTTGGTAGCCCCAGCCCGGCCTGCGGGGGTTCAGCTCCAGCAGGGTCAGGCCGACGACCGTGCCGGACGCCTCGTGCACGGCCACCACGACCCGTTCGTCGACGCCCCGCGCCTGGTTCTCGGCCTCGGTGGCGCGCACCCGGTCGACGGTCCAGTCCGGCTGGCGGAACTCGGCGTCACCGCGCGGGGCGTCGTGGATGGCGGACCTGGCCTCGGCGTAGGACTCGACGAGGTCGTCCGGCGCGGACCCGGCCCACCGCTCCACCCGGTAGCCGTCGGGGGCGGGCACGGCCCAGAGCGCGGGGTCGACGTCGGCGAAGCGGAGGCGTTGCAGGATCGTCGCGTTGGCCTTCCGGAACCCCAGCGCGACGGCCCACGCCTCCCCCGCGCCGCCCGCGGTGACCTTGGCCCCCTCCAGCACCGCACGACCCACCATCTCCGGCAGCAGGGCGCGCAGCACGGCCGTGCCGATCCCCTGCCTGCGGAGCTTCGGGTGCACGGTGATCTCGGCCATCACGAGGTCGCTGTTCTCGTCGTCGAACAGCATCAACGTCACGGTGCCCACGACCTCGCCGTCGCGCCGCGCCAGCCAGTGCCGGAGGTCGCCGAACCCCGCGAAGGGGTTGCGCAACCTCGTCACCAGGCTCTCGTAGGAGATCGGGTCCTCGTCGACCTGGTCGACCCCCTGGGCGGCGAGCACCACCGCGTGGAACGCCACCAGGTCGGCTTCCTCGGCGTGGTGCGGGTCCAGCGGCACGATCTCCACCACAACAGCCCCCCTCTGCCGGAAGGACCCATAACAGCAGAAACCGTCAGGTACCCGAGCGCAAAGCGTCGACCGGCTGCATCCTCGCCGCTCGAAGTGCGGGGTACAGGCCGGCGATCAGGCCGACCAGGGCGCCTGCCACGGGGGCGCCCGCGACGATCGGCAGGTCGAGCACCGGGGTCCACTGGCGGCTGACCGAGATCGTCACGACGGACACCACGCCGATGCTCGCGCCCAGGACCCCGCCGATGAGGCCTACCGCGACGGACTCGGCGAGGAACTGGGCCGCCACGTGGCGTCTCGCCGCGCCGAGTGCTCGGCGCAGGCCGATCTCGCCGGTGCGCTCCATGACGGTCACCAGGGTGACGTTGGCGATGCCGATGGCGCCGACGACCAGCGACACGAGGCCCAGCACCACGAACAGGCCGTTGACGTCGTGCTGGACGCCGCCGCGCAGGGTCGCCGGGTCCGGTGGGGCGATGACGCGCAGCGCCGCGTGGTCGTTGGGGCTCAGGGCGATCGGGGCCTGCCTCGCGATGAGCGGGGCCGCGCCGAGGTCGGTGCGGATCAGGACGGTGGTCGGCGGGCCTAGGTGCAGGCGGTCGTCGGCGGCCGTGTGCGGCAGCAGGACTGCCGCGCTGAGGCCGCGGTCCAAGCCGCTGCCGTGGCCGCCGAGGACGCCGATGACGGTGAACGCCTGGCCGTTGACGAAGACCGCAGGGCTGTCGGCGACGCTCGTGACGCCGAGCAGCTTCGCGGCGGCCGCGCCGAGGACGGCCACGCGGTCGTGCCTGGCCAGGTGGCCCTCGTCGAAGTAGCGGCCCGACGCCATCGGCGCGCCCAGCACCTCCGGGACGCCGGTGGTCGTGCCGACCACCGGCAGGGTGCGGTCGGTGACGGACGTGGGGTCGTGCAGGTCGTTGGTCCGGACCTGGGCGCTGCTCGCGCTGTCCGGGCGGGCCAGCGCCGCGGTGGCGCGGACGCCGTTGAGCCGCGCCAGGTCCGGCAGCGCGGTCCACGCCACCAGGCTCGGCGACGTCGGGTCCCGCTGCGCGGGGATGTCCACGGTGACCTCGGTGGACGTGACCGCGTCGAACCGGCCCGCGATCTGGTTGGCCGCGGTCGCCGCGACGCCCAGGGTGATCACCAGGGTCGTGATGCCGATGACCGTGCCCAGCATCGTCAACGCGGTCCGCACAGGCCGGGCGGCGATGCCCGCGACGGCCTCGTCCGCCAGGTCGCGCAGACCCATCCGGGGTCGTCCGACGGTCACCGGCGCTCCTCGGTGAGCCTGCCGTCGTCGATCCGCACGCGGCGGGCGGCGCGGGCGCTGACCTCCTCGTCGTGGGTGATCACGACCAGCGTCACGCCCTGCTCCCTCAACTCGTCGAACAGGTCCAGCACGGCGGTGGTGTTCGCCCGGTCCAGGTTGCCGGTCGGCTCGTCGCACAGCAGCAGCGCCGGATCGCCGAGCAGCGCCCGCGCGATGGCGACGCGCTGGCGTTCGCCGCCGGACAGCTTGTCCGGCCGGAACGCGGACCGGTGCGCGAGCCCGACCCGCTCCAGCGCGGCCTCGGCGCGCCGGACCCGCTGCTTGCGGTCGGTGCGGCGGTAGACCTCGGCCAGCGCCACGTTGTCGACGGTGCTGCGGTGCGGCAGCAGGTGGAACGCCTGGAAGACGAACCCGATCCGGCTGCCGCGCAACGCCGTGCGGCCGCGGTCGTTCAACGACGTGGTCTCGACGCCGTCGAGCACGTACCTGCCGGTGTTCGGCCGGTCGAGCAGCCCCAGCGTGTTGAGCAGCGTGGACTTGCCGGACCCGGACGCGCCGACGATCGACAGGTAGTCGCCCTGCTCCACGCGCAGGTGGACGTCGCGCAGCGCGTGGACCGGCGGGTCGGCGGGGAACGTGCGGCCGACGCCGTCGAGGTGGATGACGGTCACGACGTGCCCACCACGACCCGGTCGCCCGCCTGGAGCCGACCGCCGTCGGCCGGGTCGACCTTGACCAGCCCGAGCACGGTCAGCCCGAGCGCCACGGGCACCTCCCGCAGCGCGCCGTCGGCCGCCTGGACCTGCACGCGGGCCTTGCCATCGGCCTTGGTCGTGACGGCGGCGACGGGCACCACGAGCACCTCTCCACCGCTGGACCCGACCTCGATCTCGATCTTCACCGGCTGGCCCGCGTACCCGGCCAGCGCCGCCGGGTCCTGCGCCACCAGCCGGAGGTTCGTGGAGTTCGACGTGGGCGGGGCGGCGTTCTCCGCCGACGGCGGAGCCGTGGTCACGGGCGGGGCGGCGTCCTTGCCCAGGGCGTCGACGGTCGCGGGCAGCGCCGTGCCGTCCGGCATCTTCAGCGACGCCGGGAGCCCGGTGTGCACGAGCTGCGCGTCCGCGGACGGCATGGTCGCCCGGACGACCACGGTCGGGTCGGTGACCGTGCCGACCTTGCCGGTCGCCGGGTCGCCCGCCTTCAGGCTCACGGTGTCCAACCGCGCGGGCAGCGCGGGCAGGAAGAGGATCTCGCCGGACGGGATCGAGACGTCGTCGCCGGGCGCGACCTGATAGCCGGCGCGGTCGTACCACGCCTTGACCGCGGTGGCCGT
This sequence comes from Umezawaea sp. NPDC059074, assembly GCF_042738955.1. Lineage (NCBI taxonomy): Bacteria > Bacillati > Actinomycetota > Actinomycetes > Pseudonocardiales > Pseudonocardiaceae > Umezawaea > Umezawaea sp. NPDC059074. The sequence goes on along the minus strand of NZ_JBHYHC010000041.1, from coordinate 39,104 downwards.
GGGCGCGTCGAACAGCCCGCTCGCCAGCCGGACGCCGGGCCGCATCGCCGTCAGCCCGGCCTGGAGCTGCTTCACGTCGTCGCCCTTGGCCGTCAGCTCCAGCGTCCGGTACATCGGCACCGGGCCCGCCAGCACGAACACCGGGCGGCCGCTCACCTCCATCAGCACGTCGCCGGGGTTCAGCGTCGTGCCCGCCACGGGCGCCTTGGTGACGAGCTGCGTCGCCCCCGTCGCGGCGACGAGGCCGGTCAGGGTGATCGTCGACTCGCCGGTGTACACCACGCTGCCCTGCGCGACGGACGTGCTGGTCAGGGCCTTCTTCTCCACCGGGACCGTGATCAACGACGGTGGTGGCGGCTGGTGCCCGGCGGCCGCGTCGGCGGGTGACTTGACGCTCAGGCCGACCCACCAGCCCGCCACGCCCGCGGCCACCGCGACACCGACCACGACCGCGAGCACTCGGCGTGGGGACACCACGTCAGCCGACCCCGCCCTCGGCCAGCACCTTCGCGACCTTGGGCGCGGCGACGACCCGGTAGTCCTTGCCGCACTCCAGGTCGTCCAGCGCCATCTTGATCTCGTGGTCGAGGCCCTGCTGGAGGTTGGCGCCCTGCGCCGCGGAGTACAGGTCGAGCGCGGCCTGCTCGACGGTCCAGTCGATGACGCCGGGCTTCACCGCCCCCACCGCGTACCCGAGCCCGCGCAGGCAGTTCGCGTAGCCCTGCGCGGCCTGGAGCAGGTCCGGGTCCGTCTGGTACTCCTGCTGGACCTGGGCCGCCTTGGCCGCCGCGGCCGGGTCGACGGGCTTCTCCGGGCCGTAGACCTCCAGCGACGCCTTGACCGAGCAGCTGCCCTCCTGCTTGGTCCGGTCGAACGAGCCGCTCTGCTTCATGGCGGCGTACCCGCCGTCGAACGCCTCGTCGTAGGCCTTCTTCCCCGCCTCGTCGAGGGCGTCGCGGATCGCGTTGTTGGGGTTCGGCTTGAGCGGCTCGGGCGCCACGTTCCGGTCGTTCGGGTACACGTCGGCGGCGAAGTGCCCGAACCCGTACTTCGAGCGGAACTTCTTCAGCGCGTCGTAGGGCACCAGCGACGGGTCCTTGCCCAGCTGGTTGTCCGAGGGCTTCTCGAACGTGAGCGGCCTCGGCACGTAGGTGAAGCCCTTGGCCTTCATGCAGTCGGCGATCAGGTTCTCCACCTTCACCGAGTCGGCCGACGCCTTGCTCTCCTGGCTGCCGTCGGCCGGGGCCTCCGCGGCCGGACCGCCGGACGTGGCGGTGGGCGCGCCGCCCCCGGCGGGAGGGGCCGCCTGCGGCGAGCCGCACGCGGCCAGGAGCCCCAGCGCCCCCGCGACCAGGACCGTCGACATCTTCCGGTGCGACACCGTGCCTCCTCGTGTTCGGCTTGCACTGGGACATGACGAGGGAGACCATCGAAAAGTTGGCGACCCCGGCTCTCAACCTTTCCCCGCCCGCACTCGTAGTAGCCGGTGGGGAACGCGTGGAGGAGGCATGTGAGCAGGGGCGACCGCCAGTTCGTCGAGTTCGTGGAGGCGAATTCCGCCAGGCTGCTGCGCGCCGCGCACCTGCTGACCGGCGATCGGCACCAGGCGGAGGACGCCGTGCAGACGGCGCTGGCGCGGACCTACGCGTCGTGGTCGCGGGTGCGCGGGCAGGACGCGTACGCCTACACCCGGCGGGTCATGACGAACCTCACCATCGACCGCTGGCGCCGCCCCATCAAGGAGCACGTGCAGGAGGTCTTCCCGGACCGCCCGGCGGTCGGCGACTTCACCGACGACCACGCGCAGCAGGAGTGGCTGATGGAGGTGCTGGGTCGGCTGACCGCGCGGGAACGCGCGATCATCGTCCTGCGCCACTACCTCGACCTGCCGGAGGCCGAGGTGGCGGCGGAGCTGAAGGTGTCGCTGGGCACCGTGAAGAGCACGAACTCGCGCGCGCTGGCCAAGCTGAGGATCAGCATGGCGCCCGCGGCGCTGATCACCGGGGAGGACCGATGAGAGACCTGGACGCGTTGCGCTCGGCCCTGCACGGGTCCCCGGAGCGGGAGCCGGGCTCGATCGACATCGCGGCGGTGATGGCCTCCGGCCGGAGGATCCGCACCCGGCGCAGGGTCCTGACCGGCGGCGGCGTGGTCACCGGCACGGCGGCCCTGCTGGTCGCGGTGTTCGTGCTCCCCCAGGTGCTGGCCCCGGCGGCCGTCCCGGAGCAGCCGTCCATCACCATCACGGCGGCGAGCGAGCCGGACCCGACGTCGGTCCCGGCGGGCGGCGTCGTGATGACCGGGTACGACAACCAGGTCCTCTACTTCGTCGCGGGCTACCGCCAGCCGGTCTACCCCTCGAGGGCGGACGCCACCGTCGCCCCGAAGGACCGGAAGGTCACGGTCGACGGCACCGGCTACGGCCTGACGCTGGGCACCAGGGGGCTGGGCCAGGTCACGCCGTTGCAGACCACCGGGGCGGCGGGCCACTGGGAGGGCTTCCACTCGGTGACGACCCGCGACGAGGGCCCGGTCCAGCTCTACGGGTACTACGAGGGACCGGTGCGGAAGATCCTGCTGGAGCTGAACGACCGGGAGATCGTCGCCGCCCGGACCGAGAAGTGGAGCGCGGACGGCAACATCACGATCTTCTGGTTCGGCCCCGGCGAGTTCGTCCCCGGCGCGCAGGACTCGTTCCGGCTGAACGCCTACGACGCGGACGGGCAGCTCCTGCCGTACTAGCCGTTCGCCGCCCAGATGCTCGCGTTGAGGGCGGTCGCGAACCCGACCCACAGCAGGTACGGCACGAGCAGTCCGGCCGCGAGCCCGCTGCGGCGGGCGAACACGACGACGAGCGCGACGATGCTCGCCAGCAGCAGCACGATGTCCACCAGCGCGAGCCCGAACCGCCCACCGGCGAAGAACAGCGGCGTCCAGAGGGCGTTCAGCACGAGCTGGAGGCCGAACAGCGCCAACGACCGCCGCGCCCCCGCCCGCCACGCCAGCCAGCCCGCGAAGGCGATCATCACGTAGAGGACCGTCCACACCGGACCGAACAGCCAGGAGGGCGGGGCCCACGACGGCCGTTGGAGCGCCGCGTAGTCCGAGGCGGCCGAGACCGCCGACAGCGAGCCGATCACCGCGACCGCGGCGACGGCCACCACGAAGACGGCGAGCCCGGCGATCGGGTGCGTGCGTCGAGCCGACAAATCGGTCATCACCCGACCGTAAGCGCGCGCCCGCCGTCCCGCACGACGGCTAGCGCGCCCCGGACCGCCGCTTCGTCCAGACGTCGTAGGCCACGGCCGCGAGCAGCACGAGACCCTTGACCAGCATCACCCGTTCGCTGGGCGCGCCGATCAGCGACATCCCGTTGTTGATGACCGCCATGATCAGGCCGCCGGTGATGGCCCCGACGACCTTGCCGACACCGCCCTGCACGGCCGCGCCGCCGATGAACGCCGCCGCGATGGCGTCCAGCTCGAACGCGTTGCCCGCGGTGGGACCGGCCTGGTTGAGCCTGCCCGCGAAGATCACGCCCGCGAGCGCGGCCAGCACGCCCATGTTGACGAAGATCCAGAACGTGACGGACTTGACCTTCACGCCGGACAGCGTGGCCGCCTGGAGGTTGCCGCCGACGGCGTAGATGCGGCGGCCGAACACCGCCCGGTTGGCCAGCAGCGAGTAGCCCAGGACCAGCAGGGCCAGCAGCACCAGCACCCACGGCAGGTTCTTGAACCGGGCGAGCTGCACGACGACGGCGAGCACGACCAGCGCGGCGGCGACGATCCGGGCCACGAACACCGGGAACGGGTCCACGGTCTGGCCGTAGCCGATCCGGCCCTGCCGCGAGCGCCACTGGGTGAACGCGATCCCCGCGACGACGAGCACCCCGACCAGCAGGGTCAGCAGGTCCGCGCCGCCCAGCGGCCCGAGGCCGACGTTGCCGAGCACGCCGTCGACGAACCCGTTGGACAGCGTCCGGATCTGGTCCGGGAACGGGCCGATGCCCTGGTTGCCCAGCACCGTCAGCGTCAGCGCGCGGAACACCAGCATCCCGGCCAGCGTGACGATGAACGCCGGGATGCCGAAGTAGGCGACCCAGTAGCCCTGCCACGCCCCGATCACGCCGCCCGCGACCAGCGTGATCAGCACGGCGAGCGGCCACGGGACGCCCATGTTCACCGTCAGCACCGCGCAGATCGCGCCGGTCAGCGCCACCACGGACCCGGCGGACAGGTCGATGTGGCCCGCGATGATGATCAGGATCATCCCGATGGCCAGTATCAGCACGTACGAGTTCTGCACGATGATGTTGGAGATGTTCTGCGGCTGGAGCAGCGCGCCGTCCGTGAGGATGGTGAACAGCACGACGATCAGCCCGAACGCGACGTAGATGCCGCTCTGCCGGGGGTTGATCGAGAACCGGCGCCGCGCCGGTCCCCGGTAGACCTCGACCGGGACTTCGGCGTCCGTGGGCGCGGTGCTGGTCATGGCGCTACTCCTGTCCCTTGGTCATGAAGTGCATGAGGCGTTCCTGGGTCGCGTCGGCGCGGTCGACCTCGCCGGTGATCCGCCCGGCCGACAGGGCGTAGACGCGGTCGCACAGGCCGAGCAGCTCGGGCAGCTCCGAGGAGATCACCAGCACCGCCTTGCCCTCGTCCGCGAGCTTGTTGATGATCGTGTAGATCTCGTACTTGGCGCCGACGTCGATGCCGCGCGTCGGCTCGTCCAGGATCAGCACGTCCGGGTCGGTGAAGATCCACTTCGACAGGACGACCTTCTGCTGGTTGCCGCCGCTGAGCGTGCCCGTCGTCGTGGCCACGCTGGGGGCCTTGATGTTCATGCTCCGCCGGAACTCCTCGGCGACGCGCTGCTCCTCGTTCTCGTGCACCCACCCGCGCTTGGCGAGCTTCGCGAGCCCCACGGCGGAGATGTTGCGCTTGACGTCCTCGATGAGGTTGAGGCCGTAGCGCTTGCGGTCCTCGGTCACGTAGGCGATGCCGTTGCGGATGGCGTCGCGGACCGTGCGGACGTCGATCTCCTTACCGTCCTTGACGACCCGGCCGGAGATGTCGACGCCGTAGGACCGGCCGAACACGCTCATGGCCAGCTCCGTGCGGCCCGCGCCCATCAGCCCGGCCAGTCCGACGATCTCCCCGCGCCGCAGCACGAGGTTCGCGTCCTTCACCACGACCCGGCCGCGCTGCGTGGGGCTGTGCACGGTCCAGTCCTCGATCCGCAGCACCTCGTCGCCGATGTTCGGCTCGTGCGGCGGGAAGCGGTCGGACAGGTCGCGGCCGACCATGCCGGAGATGATCCGCGCCTCGGTCACGTCGTCGGCCGCCATGTCCAGCGTCTCGATCGTCCTGCCGTCGCGCAGGATCGTGGTGGAGTCGGCGATGGCGGCGATCTCGTTGAGCTTGTGCGAGATGATCACGCAGGTGATGCCCTGCTCGCGCAGGCCGCGCAGCAGGTCGAGCAGGTGCGCGGAGTCCTCGTCGTTCAGCGCCGCGGTCGGCTCGTCCAGGATCAGCAGCCGCACCTCCTTGGACAGCGCCTTCGCGATCTCCACGAGCTGCTGCTTGCCCACGCCGAGGTCGAGCACCGGCGTGGTCGGGTTCTCCCGCAGGCCGACCCGCTCCAGCAGCGCGGCCGCCGCGTGGTTGGTGCGGTTCCAGTCGATCAGGCCGCGGTGGGACAGCTCGTTGCCCAGGAACAGGTTCTCCGCGATCGAGAGCTGCGCGCACAGCGCCAGCTCCTGGTGGATGATCACGATCCCGCGGCGCTCGCTGTCGTGGATGCCGGAGAACGCGCACGGCTCGCCGTCGAAGGTGATCTCGCCGTCGTAGGACCCGTGCGGGTACACCCCGGACAGCACCTTCATCAGCGTCGACTTGCCCGCGCCGTTCTCCCCGCAGATCGCGTGGATCTCCCCGCGCCGCACGGACAGCGCGACGTCCTGGAGCGCCTTGACGCCGGGAAAGGTCTTCGTGATCCCCCGCATGAGCAGGATGTCGTCTGCCATCGGTCCCTCCACGGGCCGGGCTCCCCCGCGGGGGAGCCCGGCGTGACGACTACTTGATCTGGTCTGCGGTGTAGTAGCCGGAGTCGATGAGGACCTTCTGGTAGTTGGCCTTGTCGACGGTGACCGGCTGGAGCAGGAACGACGGCACGACCTTCTTGCCGTTGTCGTAGTCCTTGGTGTTGTTGACCTCCGGCTTGCCGCCCTTGAGCAGCGCGTCGGCCATCTTCACCGTCACGGCGGCCAGTTCGCGGGTGTCCTTGTAGACCGTGGAGTACTGCTCACCGGCGATGATCGACTTCACCGAGGCGACCTCGGCGTCCTGCCCGGTGACGATCGGGTAGGGCTGGGTGCCGCTGCCGTAGCCGTTGCTCTTCAACGCCGACAGGATGCCGATGGACAGGCCGTCGTACGGCGAGAGCACGCCTTGCACGAGCGCGCCGCCGCCGTAGCTGGACGTGAGGACGTCCTCCATCCGCTTCTGCGCGGTGGCCGGGTCCCAGCGCAGGATCGCGACGGTCTTGAAGTCCTTCTGGTTGCTCTTCACGACCAGCGTGCCCTTGTCCAGGTACGGCTGGAGGACGGACATCGCGCCGTTGAAGAAGAACGTGGCGTTGTTGTCGTCCGGGGAGCCGGCGAACAGCTCGATGTTGAACGGGCCCTTGGCGTCGCCCTCGGAGCCGTCGGCCTTCTTCAGGCCCAGCCCGACCAGCAGCGACGTCGCCTGCTCGACGCCGACCTTGGCGTTGTCGAACGTGGCGTAGTAGTCGACGTTGGGGCTGTTGCGGATCAGCCGGTCGTAGGCGATGACCGGGATCTTCTTGTCCGCGGCCTCCTGGAGTTGCGTGGTGATGGCCGTGCCGTCGATGGAGGCGACGATCAACGCCTTGGCGCCCTTGGTGATCTGGTTCTCGATCTGGTTGACCTGCGTCGGGATGTCGTTCTCCGCGTACTGCAGGTCGACCTGGTAGCCCTGCTTCTCCAGCGCCGCCTTGATGTTGTCGCCGTCGTGGATCCAGCGCTCGGACGACTTGGTCGGCATGGTCACGCCGACCAGCGAGCCCGCACCGGACCCGGCCTCCGCCTGCTGGTCGACCGTCTTGGTCGACGAGCCGCAGGCGCTCAGTGCGGCGGCGAGCGCGAAGGCGCCTCCCACCGCGACGAAACGGGTGAACTTCATCGTTCTCTCCTGTCGGGTTCGGAACGTGCTATCGCCAGCCGGGCAAGCCCTGGGCGAGTCGGTAGTAGGCCTGGTTCCAGCGGAGGCGGTCCCCGAAGTCCGCCGTCGTGGTCGCCCCGTCGATGACCACGAGCTCGGTGTGCGCCATGTGCGCGAAGTCCCGCAGCACCTCCGCGCCGACGGCCTGGGTCAGCACGGTGTGGTGCGGGCCGCCCGCCGTGAGCCACGACTCGGCCGAGGTGGACAGCGCGGGCGCGGGCTTCCACACGGCGCGCGCCACGGGCAGGTTGGGCAGCGGCTCGTCCGGCGGCACGACCTCGATCTCGTTGGCCACCAGGCGGAACCGGTCGCCCAGGTCGGACAGGCCGACCACGACGCCGTCGCCGGGCGTCGCGTCGAACACCAGGCGGACGGGGTCCTCGCGGCCGCCGATGCCGAGCGGGTGGATCTCGCACGACGGCCGGTCGGCCGCGATGCTCGGGCACACCTCGAGCATGTGCGCGCCGAGGATCTTCGGCTCGCCGGGGCCGAAGTGGTAGGTGTAGTCCTCCATGAACGACGTGCCGCGGCCGGTGCCCGCGCCCATCGCCTTCACCGCGGCCAGCAGCGCCGAGGTCTTCCAGTCGCCCTCGCCGCCGAAGCCGTAGCCGTCGGCCATCAGCCGCTGCACGGCCAGTCCCGGCAGCTGGCGCAGGCCGCCGAGGTCCTCGAAGTTCGTGGTGAACGCGCCGAACCCGCCGTCGGTGAGGAACTGCCGCATCCCCAGCTCGATGCGGGCGGCGTAGCGCAGCGACTCGTGCCGCTCCGCTCCCCTGGCCAGTTCCGGCGCGAGGTCGTAGGCGTCGGCGTACTCCGCGACCAGCACGGAGACCGCCTCGTCCGACACCTCGTCGACCACGGCCACCAGGTCGTTGACGCCGTAGGTGTTCACCGAGACGCCGAACCGCAGCTCGGCCTCGACCTTGTCGCCCTCGGTCACGGCGACGTCCCGCATGTTGTCGCCGAACCGCGCCAGCTTGAGGCCCCGCAGGTGGTTCTGGCCGGTCGCGGCCCGCGCCCAGCCGTCGATCCGCTCCGCCAGCGCGGGATCGGACGCGTGCCCGGCCACGGTCTTGCGCGCCACCCCGAGCCGGGTCTGGATGAACCCGAACTCGCGGTCGCCGTGCGCGGCCTGGTTGAGGTTCATGAAGTCCATGTCGATGGACTGCCACGGCAGCGCCGAGTTGAGCTGGGTGTGCAGGTGCAGCAGGGGTTTGCGCAGCACGTCCAGCCCGGTGATCCACATCTTGGCGGGCGAGAACGTGTGCATCCAGGCCAGCACGCCGACGCAGGACGGGTCCGCGTTGGCCGCCAGCATGACGTCGCGGATGGCGGTCGAGTCGGTGAGCACCGGCTTCCAGACGATCTCCGCGGAGATCCGCCCCGACGCGGTCAGCGTGCGCTGGATCTGCTGCGACTGGCTCGCCACCTGGTCGAGCGTCTCGGGCCCGTACAGGTGCTGGCTGCCGGTGAGGAACCACAGCTGGGGTTTCGACATCGGGCGTTCTCCTCGTGGCTCCACGGGCTCAGGCCTGGCCGTAGACGGTCTGGTAGCGGACGTGCAGGCGGTCGATGTCGTCCTGCGCCAGGTCGCCCGGCTTCCCGAGCTGGTGGGCGAGGTGGACGGTGCGGGCGACGTCCTCGACCATCACGGCGGCCTTCACCGCGGCGCGGGCGTCGACGCCGACGGTGAACGGGCCGTGGTTGCGCATCAGCACGGCCGGGGATCGGCTGTCCCGCAACGTGTCCACGATGCCGCGGCCGATGGAGTCGTCGCCGATCATCGCGAACGGCCCGACCGGGATCTCGCCGCCGAACTCGTCGGCCATCATCGTCAGCACGCACGGGATCGGCTCGCCGCGCGCGGCCCACGCCGTGGCGTAGGGCGAGTGCGTGTGCACGACGCCGCCGACCTCGGGCAGGTGCCGGTACACGTACCCGTGGGCCGCGGTGTCCGACGAGGGCGCGAAGTCGCCCTCCACCAGTTCGCCGTGCAGGTCGGTGACGACGATCGCCGCCGCCGTCAGCTCGTCGTAGGACACGCCCGACGGCTTGATCACCATCAGGTCCTCGCCGGGCACCCGCGCCGACACGTTGCCAGCGGTCCACATCACCAGGCCGTACCTGGTGAGCTCCCCGTGCAGGTCGGCGACCGTCCGGCGCAGGTCCTCGACGGCCTGTCGAACCGACATCAGCTCTTCCCCTCGGTCGCGGCGCGCTTGCGCGCCTTCAGCCGGTGCATGACGTCGTTGCGGCCGCGACCGAAGTGGTCGTGCAGCTCGACGTAGTCGGCGTAGAGCGCCTGGTAGGCCTCGACGTTCGCCGGGATCGGCTGGTAGACGCCCCGGCGGACGGAGCCCATGGCGGCGGCGGCCGCGCGGATGTCCGGGTACGCGCCCGCGGCCACGGCGGCGTGGATCGCCGACCCCAGCGCGGGCCCCTGCTCGGAGCCGATCACCGACAGCGGCAGGCCCGTGACGTCGGCGTAGATCCGCATGAGGAGTTCGTTGCGCAGCAGGCCGCCCGCGACGATCAGCTCGGTCACCGGGACCCCGGACGCGACGAACGCGTCCACGATCGCCTTGGTGCCGAAGGCGGTCGCCTCGAACAGGGCGCGGTAGGTGTCCTCGGCGCGGGTGGCGAGCGTCTGCCCGACGACCAAGCCGCTCAGCTCGTGGTCGACCAGCACCGAGCGGTTGCCGCTGTGCCAGTCCAGGGCGATCAGGCCGTGCTCGCCGATCTCCTGCCGCGCGGCCAGTTCCGTGAGCAGGTCGTGCACCGAGATGCCGCGCTCGGCCGCGCGGTCCCGGTACTCGGCGGGCACGTTGTGGTCGACGAACCAGGCGAAGATGTCGCCGACGCCGGACTGCCCGGCCTCGTAGCCCCACAGGCCCGGCACGATCCCGCCGTCCACGACGCCGCACATCCCCGGCACCTCGCGCAGCTCCGCGCCGGACAGCACGTGGCAGGTGGAGGTGCCCATGATCGCGACCATCCGACCGGGCTCGACGGCGTTCGCGGCGGGAGCGGTGACGTGCGCGTCGACGTTGCCGACGGCGACCGCGATCCCCTCGGGGAGGCCGGTCCACGCGGCGGCCTCGGCGGACAGCCCGCCCGCGCGGTCGCCGAGCGCGCCGATCTCGTGGTCCAGCTTGTCGGTGACGAACCCCTCGAAGCCGGGGTGCAGCTCGCGCAGGAACTCCGGCGTCGGGTACGCGCCGTCCTGGCGGATCCCCTTGTAGCCGGCCGAACACGCGTTGCGGACGTAGGTCCCGGTGAGCCGCCAGACGATCCAGTCGGCGGCCTCGACCCAGCGGTCCATCGCCGCGTAGACCTCGGGGGCCTCCTCCAGGAGTTGCAGGCCCTTGGCGAACTCCCACTCCGAGGAGATCAGGCCGCCGTAGCGCGGCAGCCACGGCTCCTTGCGCTCGCGGGCCAGCTCGTTGATCCGGTCCGCCTGGCCCTGCGCGGCGTGGTGCTTCCACAGCTTCACGTAGGCGTGCGGGCTCCCGGCGAACTCCGGCAGCTCCGAGAGCGGCGTGCCGTCGGCCGTGGTGGGCACCATCGTGCACGCGGTGAAGTCGGTGCCGACCCCGACGACGTGGGCCGGGTCGACGCCCGCGGCGGCCAGCGCGCCGGGGATCGCCTCGCGCAGCACGTCGACGTAGTCGGACGGCACCTGCAACGCCCACTCGGGCGGCAGCGCCCGGCCGGTGGACGGCAGGGCGCGGTCGACGACGCCGTGCCGGTACTCGTGCACCGCGCTGCCGAGCTCGGCCCCGTCGTGGACCCGGACCACGACGGCTCGGCCGGACAGCGTGCCGAAGTCGACTCCGACCACGAGTGCGTCCTGGGGATCGATCGCCATGGTGAGACACCTTCGTCCGACAGCGTGTCCGACGCAGTGTTATCGCTAACATTCCGCCCGTCAACAGAACGGAGCAACGTTTCGGTAACTCGCCGGACACGTTGCCGGCGAAGGGGTTCCGGTCAGCGACCGCGCGGGATGAGCGTTCTCAACGGTCGCCGGGAGCCGCGACGCTGTCGCGCACCACCAGCTCCGGCGCGATCGTGTGCCGCGTCGTCGTCGGCGTGCCGGACTCGATCTGCCCGAGCAGCATCCCGAGCGTCGCCCTGGCCACGGCCTCGAAGTCCGGCCGGATCGTGGTCAGCGGTGGGATGAAGTACGCCGCCTCCGGCACGTCGTCGAACCCGACCACGCTCACGTCCTCCGGCACCCGCCTGCCGCGCTCGCTCATCGCGCGCAGGATGCCGAGCGCCAGGTGGTCGTTCGCCGCGAACACGGCGGTCACGTCGGGCATCCGCGCGAGCATCTGCCCCGCCCGGTACCCCGAGGCCGCGGTCCAGTCCGCCGCCATCACCGGCGGCACCTCCGCGCCCGCCTCGGCGAGCGCGGCCCGCCAGCCCTCGATGCGGCCGATGGCGTCGAACCAGTCCGACGGCCCGGACACGTGCCACACCGTCGAGTGCCCGGCCTCGAGCAGGAACCTCGTCGCGTCCCGCGCCCCCGCCGCCTGGTCCACCGTGACCAGCGCCGCCGGCCGGGCCGGATCGCCGTCGATCGTGACCAGCGGCACGTCCGCGGGCAGGTGGTCGAGCGCCTCGTTCGCCGACGCCACGGGCGCGATCACCACTATCCCGGCCACCCGCTGGTCCAGGTGCTGCTCCACCGCGCGGCCGATCGAGTGCCGGTCCAGCACGCTGACGTTGCCCACGCTCACGGTGAACCCGGCCTCCGCGGCGGCGTGCTCGAACGCCACCAGCAACGACGCGGGCCCGTAGAGCGTCGAGTTCTGCGCCACCACGCCGAGCACCTGCGTCCGGCCTGTGACCAGGGCTTTCGCCGCCCGGTTCGGCCGGTAGCCCAGCTCGGAGATGGCCGCGCGCACCCGGTTGCGCGTCTGCTCCCGCACGTTCGGGTGCCCGTTGAGCACCCTCGACACGGTCTGGTGCGACACGCCCGCCAGGCGTGCCACGTCGGTCATCGCCGGCTCGCGCGTCACCTTGTCCACGTGCTCATGTTATCGATCACATCGCCAAATGACGGTCCGGCGCACCACGGCGACCTCCGCCACGTTCGCCCCGAGGCGGAATGGGCGGGGGGAAGGGCGGTGTTGGGAGTTACCGGGTGGCTTCCGCCACCCCCACCGGACGTTGGGAGCACACGCGCATGACGGCACCGCTCACCCGGAGGCAGCTGGGCCTCCGCTCGGACCGCGGTCCCGTCCTGCTGGCGGTGATGCTGACCACCGGGCTGGTCGCGCTGGACAGCACGATCATCGCCACGGCGGTGCCGTCCATCGTGGAGGACCTCGGCGGGTTCTCGCAGTTCCCGTGGCTGTTCTCGATCTACCTGCTCACCCAGGCCGTCACGGTGCCGCTGTACGGGAAGTTCGCGGACATCGTGGGCCGCAAGCCGGTGATGTTCTTCGGCATCGGCGTGTTCATCCTGGGCTCGGTGCTGTCCGGCGCGGCGTGGAGCATGCCGGTGCTGATCGCCGCCCGAGCCCTCCAGGGCATCGGCGCGGGCGCGGTGCAGCCGATGAGCATCACGATGCTCGGCGACCTGTACACCGTGGAGGAGCGGGCGAAGGTCCAGGGCTACGTGACCAGCGTGTGGGCTGTGGCGTCGCTGATCGGGCCCGCGCTGGGCGGCGTGTTCTCCGACTACCTGTCGTGGCGGTGGATCTTCTTCGTCAACGTGCCGCTGGGCGCGATCGCGGTGGTGTTCCTGGCGCTGCGGTTCAAGGAGAACGTCGTCAAGCAGGTGCACAAGGTCGACTACCTCGGCGCCACGCTGCTCACCGTCGGCCTGCCGCTGGTGCTGCTCGGTCTGCTCGAGGGCGGGGTCGCGTGGGCGTGGGGGTCGTGGCAGAGCCTGCTGGTGTTCGGCGCGGGCGGCGCGGTGCTGGTGGTTTTCGTGCTGGTGGAGCGCCGGGTGGCCGAGCCGATCCTGCCGATGTGGGTGTTCGCGCACCGGACGCTCAACGGCGGCAACCTGACGTCGCTGGTGGTCGGCGCGCTGCTGATGGGCCTGACCTCGTACCTGCCGACGTTCGTCGAGGGCGTGCTCGGCACGGGGGCGCTGGTCGCGGGGTTCGCGCTGGCCGCGCTGACGTTCGGGTGGCCGATCTCGGCGGCGATGTCCGGGCGGGTCTACATGCGGATCGGGTTCCGGGACACCTCGCTGATCGGCAGCGGCTTCGTGGTCGTCGGCGCGGTCCTGATCGCCCTGCTCTCGCAGGAGTCGGCCGTGTGGGAGGCCGCGGCCGGGTCGTTCGTGATGGGCGTCGGCCTCGGGCTCGTGTCGAGCCCCACGGTCATCGCCGTGCAGTCGACCGTCGGCTGGGACCGGCGGGGTGTGGTGACCGCCACGAACATGTTCAGCCGCTCGCTGGGCAGCGCCGTCGGGGTGGCGGTGTTCGGGGCGATCGCGAACGCGACCCTCGCGAACCGGTTCGCCGAGCCGCCCGCCGCCGTGGCGGGCCACCTGCCGCCCAGCGTCGACGCCACGAGCATCGTGCTGGGCGGCCACGCCGATCCGGCCTCACCGGTCGTGGCGTTCGTCCGGAGCGCGCTGGACGACGCGACCCACAACGTGTTCCTCGCCATGGTCGCGGTCGCCGCGTGCAGCACTCTCGCCGTTCTGCTGATGCCGCGCCGGACGAAGGAAATCGAATTCGTCTGACGTCGTTCCCGGCGCGATTGGCCTATTGAGCAATCGCGCCGGTGTTTCGAATCCTGATTCAGCCGACGTTGTCCGCGGTTTCCCCGAGCGGGTCGTTCTCGGAGGTGAACAACGTCCACAGCAGGACCGCGACGATGAGTCCGCCGATCACGAATACCGGGAACACGAGGTCGAACACGTCGGTGCCGACCGGCGAGGGGATCGTCGCGTCCATCTCGACGCTCACGGCGGCCATGCCGGTGTAGTGCATGCCGGTCACGGCGACGCCCATCACCAGGCCCGCGGCGACGCGGGCGAGGGTCGTCTTGACGACGAGGGTGAACCAGAAGGCCGCGATGGCGGCGACGACGGCGATCAGGCACGACACCCCGACGAGCGCCAGGTCGTAGGTCAACTGGCCCTGGAACCGGATCGCCGACATGCCCATGTAGTGCATGCCCGCGACGCCGAGGCCCGCGAGCACGCCCGCGCCGACGAGGCGCACGGGGGTCACCCGGAACAGGGTCACGATCGAGAGGCCGATGCCCACCACGACCACCGCGATCAGCGCGGACAGGGCCGTGAGCGGCGCGGAGTACTTGACGACGCCGGAGGTGACGTCGAAGCCGAGCATGGCGATGAAGTGCATCAGCCAGATCGCCACGCCGCCGATGGCGAGCGCGCCGAACAGCGTCCACAGGAGCTTGGACCGGCGTTCGACCTCGGCCCTGGCCCTGGACATGCAGGACAGGCCGATCAACGACCCGATCACCGAGATGGCGTACGCCAGCAGCGGGGTCCACAGCCCCGAGGAGAAGTGCTGCATCGAATCGTGGCTCACAAAGAACACCGGTCCTTGGACTGGGGGCGGGCTGAAGTCGCCGACGGCGTGCGCGGCGCGGGAGACGCGCGATCGGCGGGCACTCGGCGGCGAGGTCTCAATTCGTAACCCCCTATCGGACGATTCACCAGCGAACATCTGGTGCCGTAATCCATTCGAGATAATCCCGGCAATTTCGACTACCCCAGGTAGCCGACAGGGCACCGAGCGACGGTGAACGGGCAACGGAACCGATTCACCGAGCACCCCTAGAACCGTCGATTCCCGCAGCCTTCGATCAACTCTGAGTAGCACGATTTCCGACGATCACTCACCTTGACCACGAATGGCCTAATATCGGACGGTATCGAGCCGAGCACTCCGCGCAAGGGCCGGAACAGCGGTAACGCGGTTATCCCCGAATTGCTTTCCCGTCCGCCGTTTTCGCCGGGCACTCGGCGGCCACGTCGACAAGGCCGCACGTCAAAGCCGGTTGACGTGGACACCCGACGGACACGCCGATTAGTCCGTCACGCCGGCGAATACTCTTCGTGAAGCTCACGAAATGCGCGGGGCGAGAAGTACACGATCAGGGAGCGCCCGAGCCCCCGTGTGGCGCTGGGGACGGGACATAAGGGACACTGTCCTGGTTCGCGGAGGGGAGTACTCCCAACGCGGCGACGCCGTCAGCACGGAGTTCCGTTTGGCTCCCGGTGTCGCCGGTCGGTCGCAGCCGGCGGAGGAGACCTCCGGTCATAGGTGTGCGCGCCGAAAACCGGAGGGTGTCCTGATGTCTGTTCCACTGTGGTTGTGGCTCGCGACGATCGCGGGTCTGCTGCTCCTGCTGGCCGTGGACCTGGTACTCGTGGGCCGCAAGCCGCACGAGGTCTCGCTCGGCGAAGCGGGCCGGTGGGTGACGTTCTACGTCAGCGTCGCCGTCCTGTTCGGGATCGGCATCTGGTACTTCTCGGGCGGTGTCCACGCGGGCGAGTTCTTCGCGGGGTACATCACCGAGTACTCGCTGAGCATCGACAACCTGTTCATCTTCCTGATCATCATGAACACGTTCAAGGTGCCCGCCATCCACCAGGGCCGGGTGCTGCTCATCGGCATCCTGATCGCGCTGGTCATGCGCGGCATCTTCATCGCCGTCGGCGCGGCGGTGATCGCCCAGTTCAGCTGGGTCTTCTACCTCTTCGGCGCGTTCCTGATCTACACCGGCTACAAGCTGGCGCGGACGAGCCACGACGAGGACGAGGAGTTCAAGGAGAACGCGCTGCTGAAGTTCGTCCGCCGGATCTTCCCGGTGGCGGACAGCTACCACGACGCCAAGTCGTTCATCCGGATCGACGGCAAGCGGTTCGTCACCCCGATGTTCATCGTCATGGTCGCGATCGGCACGACGGACCTGCTGTTCGCCCTCGACTCGATCCCGGCGATCTTCGGCCTCACCAAGGAGCCGTTCCTCGTCTTCACGGCCAACGCGTTCGCCCTGATGGGCCTGCGGCAGCTGTACTTCCTGCTCGGCGGCCTGCTGAACAAGCTGGTCTACCTGTCGATCGGCCTCTCGCTGATCCTCGCGTTCATCGGCGTGAAGCTGATCCTCGAGGCGCTGCACACCAACTCGCTGCCGTTCCTCAACAGCGGTGAGCCGCTGTCGGTGCCGACGATCGGCATCGAGGTCTCCCTGCCGGTGATCATCGGCATCCTCGTGGTCACGACGGTCGCCAGCCTGGTGAAGTCCAAGCGCGACGAGGCCTCGGCCAAGTAACCCCGCTCGCGCCTCCCGGCGGCCCCGCGGGTCGTCGGGAGGCGCGGCAGGATGATCGCGTGACCGAGAACCCCGCGGGGCTGGTGGACGTGCACGCGCACTTCCTCACCGACCGGTACGTCGCCGAGGCCACCCGCGCCGGGCACGTGCGGCCGGACGGGATGCCCGCGTGGCCGTCGTGGAGCGAGGACCGGCACCTGCGGCTGATGGACGAGCACGGCATCGCGCGGTCGGTGCTGTCCGTGTCGTCGCCCGGCGTGCACTTCGGCTCCGACACCGAGGCGGCCGCGCTGGCGCGGCACGTCAACGACCACGCCGCCGCGGTCCGCGACCGGCACCCCGACCGGTTCGGCGGCTTCGCGTCGCTGCCGCTGCCGGACGTCGACGCGGCCTTGGCGGAACTGGCGCGGGCGTTGGACGAGTTGGGGGCCTCGGGCGTCGCACTGGAGTCCAACGTGGACGGCCGCTACCTCGGCGACCCGCTGTTCCTCCCGCTGCTGGAGGAGCTGCACCGCAGGGAGGCCGTGGTGTTCGTGCACCCGACGTCGCCCCCGAACTGGGCGGCCGTGTCGCCGGACCGGCCGCGGCCGATGCTGGAGTTCCCGTTCGACACCACCAGGACCGTCGCGGACCTGCTGTTCAGCGGGGCGCTGGAGCGCTTCGACGGCATCCGGTTCGTCATCCCGCACTGCGGTGGCGCGCTGGCGCTGCTGGCCGACCGGGTGGAGCTGTTCCGCACGACGTTCACCCCCGGCTCGGGCGCGTCGACCCGCGACCAGCTCGCGGGTCTGTGGTTCGACCTGGCCGGGACGCCGTTCCCGACCCAGGTCCCGGCGCTGGCGAGCGTCGTCGGCACCGGGCGGCTGCTCTACGGCAGCGACTTCTGCTTCACCCCGCCGGAGGCCGTGGGACGGCAGCTGGCGTCGATCGACGCGGCCGGGCCGCAGTGGCGCGACCTCACCACCCGCAACGCCGACCGGCTGCTGCGGGTGGTGAGGTCCGAGGGGGCTAGCGGCGCAGGCGCGCCGTGAACACCACGGGGTCGACCCCGGTGAAGTAGGCCGCGTTGGCGACGTAGACCGTGTCGCCCCGGCGGGCCAGGGAGGTCGGGTTCTGGAGCAGGCCGTCGGTGTTGGCCAGGACGACGGTGTGCGAGCCGTCCGGGCGCACCAGGACCACCTCGTTCGCGGCGAACCCGGCGACGAGCACGCTGTCGCCGTTCCCGGTGAACTCGAGGTCGTCGATCAGGCCGAGCCCGGAGGCCACGACCCGAGCCGGACCGGCGGACCGGTCGTACCGGATCGGGACGCGGACGACGGAGCCCGCGTCGGTGTTGGTCGTCCACACCGCGCCGTTGTGCACGGCCAGGCCGTTCACGCCCGCCAGCGAGGTCATCGCCAGCTCGGGCGCGGTGCTCCAGGCGACCGCGCGGCCGCCGTGGACCGACGCCCGCCAGATCGTGCCGAGGATCGAGTCGGCGGCGTAGAGGTAGCCGCCGTCCAGGTCGAGGCCGTTGGCGAAGCCGGTCGGCGGGAGCGCCACGACACGGGTCGGGGTCCCGCCCGGTCGGAGCTTCCAGATGCCCGTCAGCTCCGCCGTGCCCGTCACGTAGTTGAAGTACAGCGTGCCGTCGTGGTCGCGGACGATGCCGCCGAGGAACGGCTCCCCGGTGAACGCCGGGGTCTTCGAGCCCTCGGGCGGCGCCGGGAGGGTCGCGAGGACCCGGATCTCGCCGCGCGGCGAGATCCGGGCGACTTGGCGGATGTTCGCGAACGTGACGTCCGCGGACCCGTCCGGTTCGAGCGTGATGTTCTCCGCCTGCTGCCGACCGGCGAGGTCCAGTCGGGCGAGGACCTTCGGCGAGGACAGGGACGGGTCGTGGGTGGCCGACGCCGGGAGGGTCGCCACCAGGGTGGCCGACAGTGCCAGCACCGTGGCGAGCGCGCCGCGCTTGGACATGGTTCTCCATCGCTTTTCGTTGGGACAGCGGCGAATCTCTGCCGCTGGTCGAAAAGCTAGGCGAGCCGGGGAAGGTCAAGAAGGGTGTGACGCACCCACGCACCGGCGGAATAGACGTGAGGGGGTGCGGCGCACCCACGACGACCGTGCCGCGGCCGGGTTATCTTCGCGGGGTGAGAGCGAACAACCACCTCGGCGAGTTCCTGCGGGCGCGGCGGACCCAGCTGAGCCCGGCGGCCGTGGGGCTGCCGGACGAGGGCAGGCGGCGGGTGAGCGGGCTGCGCCGCGAGGAGGTGGCGGATCTCGCGGGCCTGTCGACCGACTACTACACGCGGCTGGAGCAGGGCCGGGAACGGCACCCGTCCCGGTCGGTGCTGGACGCGCTGGCCGCGGCGATGTTGTTCGACGACATGGCGTTGCGGTACCTGCGGTCGGTCGCCGACCACGCCCCGCGCAAGCGCAAGCGCGAACCCGCGCGGTCCCGGCTGGACCCGCGGCTGTCGGCGCTGGTGGAGCTGTGGCCGTCCACGCCCGCGATCGCGCTGGACAGCCTCACGACCGTGGTCGGGGCCAACCAGCTGGGCCGGGCCCTGTACGCCGGGCAGGAGCACAACTCGTGCCTGGCGCGGCTGATCTTCCTCAACGAGGGGGCCAAGTCCTTCTACGGCGACTGGGACGAGGTCGCCGCCCTCACCGTGGCGTCGCTGCGCGCCGCGGGTGGCGCGGACCCGGACGACCCCCGGCTGATCGCGCTGGTCGGGGAGCTGTCACTCCGCAACGACGAGTTCCGCAGGCTGTGGGGCAAGGCCCAGGTGCGGATCAAGACCCGCGGGTCGATGTCCATCCAGCACCCCGAAGTCGGCGAACTGGCCCTGCACTACGAGTCCTTCACCGTCAACGCGGACGCCGGGGTGACGCTCAAGGTGTTCCACCCCGCGACCGCGGCGACGGCGGACGCCTTGGCCCTGCTGGGCAGCCTCAGCGCGCGGGAGGCCACTGTGGACGGTCGCGCGCCGAGCCACCGCGCCTGAGGTCAGCGAACACCCTCCCACACTGCGCGTTCCTCGCCGTCGGGCTCGTCGGTGGTGGTCGACTCCACGCCGATGCGGCGCAGGGACTGCCGTTCCGGGGTGTGCCGGGGCCAACCGGGGTCGCCGTCACGCGCGAAGCGGACCCAGACGTCGTGGACCTCGCGGGCGAAGGCGAGCGTCTCGTCCGTGGCGGTGACGCCGAGGATGCCGAAGTCGACTCGGTCGAGGGTCTCGAACACGAAGGGCAGCTCGACGCCGTGGCAGGCGCCCAGGCGGCCGTCGAACGCGGGCGAGCGCCAGGTGAACTCGTAGCGCCACGTCCCGGCGGCGTGCGGGGCGTGGGCGTCTGCCAGCCGTGCCGAGGGGACGCCGAACATGTAGTCGGTGCCGATGGCCGCCAGCAGTTCCCCTGGCGTGTCACCCTTCCCGGCCGCGCGGTACGCGTCGACCACCCGCGCGGGGTCCGGGTGCAGACGGGCCACGGCGAACTCCAGCGCCTCCGGCGTGACCGGCGGCATGGCGTCGCCGAGGCCGACGAGGTAGAGGTTCATCTCGTCGGAGTTGTGCCCCACCAGCAGGTCCACGGCGGCGCTCGCCCCCGCCGCGACGGCGTCGACCGGCTGCTCGTGGAGCAGGTCGCCGTCGAGCACGGGGCCGATGGGCGACAGGCCCATCAACGGGTCCCGCAGGCCGTCGACCGCCAGATCGGGCCGCTGCGAGGCCACCAGGGTCAGCGCGTCCACCAACGCTTGGTCGTCGGCTTCGAGGATCGGCCCGCCGAGCGCCTCGGTCACCGCGTGGGTGGTCACGGCGGCTTGCGCGGGGGTCAGCAGGTGCGACCCTCCCCCGCTCTGGCTGATCGCCCGGCGGACCAGCCCCTTCGGCGCCACCGCCAGCAGGTCGCAGACGCTGATCGCCCCGGCGGACTGGCCGAACACGGTGATGTCGCCGGGGTCGCCGCCGAACGCGGAGGCGTTGTCCCGCACCCACTCCAGTGCCGCGATCTGGTCGCGCAGGCCCCGGTTCTCCGGCTTCCCCGGCACCGAGCCGAACCCGAGGACGCCCAGGCGGTAGTTCACCGTCACCAGCACCACGCCGTCGCGGGCGAACGCGGTCCCGTCGTAGCCGAGGGTGCTGCCGGTGCCCGCGGTGAACGAGCCGCCGTGCACGAACACCATCACCGGCAGGCCTTCGTCGGCGAGCGTCGGGGTCCACACGTTGGCCGTCAGGTAGTCGTCACCGCGAATCCACCCCGGTCCGACGAGGCCCTCCATGTCGACGCCGGGGAACCGGGCGCTCGCCTGCGGGGCGGTAGGGCCGGACGAGCGGGCGTCGCGTTCTCCGTGCAGCACAACGCGTTCCGGCAGGCCGAAGCGCTCCGCGCGGGCGTACGTGATGTTCTTGAACGAGAACACGCCGTCGGCGTGGGTGCCGAGCAAGGTGGCGTCGCCCAGGCGCACCAGTGGTTCCGTGGTCATGACGTCTCCTGTTCGAACACCTTGCCGGGGTTGAGGACGTGGTGCGGGTCGAGGGCCGAGCGCACCGCGCGGTGCAGGGCGAGGACGGCCGGGTCGAGTTCGCGACGCAGGCCGTCGCGCTTGAGCAGGCCCACGCCGTGCTCGCCGGTGACCGTGCCGCCGAGGTCGAGCGCCTCGGTGATGATGTCGGCGAACGCGGCCTGCGCGCGCACCTTGCCGTCCTCGTCACCCACGGCTGTGAGCAGCAGCGGGTGCAGGTTGCCGTCGCCCGCGTGGGCGATGTTGGCGATGCGGGTGTCGTGGCGCAGGCCGATGGCCTGGATGCGGCCCAGCATCTCCGCGACCCGGCCGACGGGCACGCAGATGTCCTCGGTGAGCACCGGCCCGAGGCGTTCCAGGGCCGGGTAGGCGAGCCTGCGGGCGTCGAACAGCGCGTCGGCCTCCTGAGCGCTGGTCGAACGGGCGCTCCACGTCGCCCCCGCGTCGTCGAAGCACGCGAGCAGGGCGTCGGCCTCGGCCTCGCCCGCCTGGCCGGGAGCGTCGGTGCGGCCCAGCAGCACGGTGTCCGCGTCGGCGGACAGGCCCATGTTCTTCCACTCGTCGACCGCGATGAGGCACTGGCGGTCGACCAGTTCCAGCGCCGACGGAGTCAGGCCTGCCGCCGCGATCCGCTCCACGGCCACGCCCGCCGCCACGACGGAGGAGAAGTAGCCCGCGACGGTGTGCTCGACGGGACGGCGGGGGCGCAAGCGGACGGTGACCTCGGTGATGACGCCGAGCGTGCCCTCGGAGCCGACCAGCAGCGACGTCAGGTCGTAGCCCGCCACGCCCTTCGCGGTGCGGCGGCCGAGGCGGACCAGCTCGCCGGTGCCGGTCACGACCTGGAGGCCGAGGACGTAGTCGCCGGTCACGCCGTACTTCACGCAGCACACGCCGCCCGCGTTGGTGGCCACGTTGCCGCCGATGGTCGACCACGGCGAACTCGCCGGATCCGGCGGGTACCAGAGGCCGTGCTCGGCGCACGCCGCCCGCAGGTCGTCGTTGACGACGCCCGGCTCGACCACCGCGAGCTTCTCCAGGGGGTTGATCTCCTTGATCGCCCGCATCCCGTCGAGGGCGATCACCACGCAGCCCGCGGTCGCGTTGGCGCCGCCGGACAGGCCGGTGCCCGCGCCGCGCGCGACCACCGGGATCCGGTGCTCCACGCAGTGCCGCACGACGGCCTGGACCTCGGCGGCGGTCCGCGGGCGGACGACGGCGGCGGGCAGCTCCCACGGGGCCCACTCCGCCTCGTCGTGGCTGTACGACCGCAGCACGTCCGGGTCGTCGAGCACCCGACCGGGCGGGAGGAGCGCGCTCAGGTCCATTCCTCGACGCTAGTCACGGGTTCCCAGGGCGGCAATGTGTGTACTCTCCATGCTTGACCCGATCGAGTGGACCCTTCGTCCATCGACGAGGAGGCGCTGTGACCTCGTGGCTGGACCTGCTGCTCGACGACGCGTCGGCCGACGCGCTCGCCCGGCACCACGACGCCCTGCGGGCGACCGGTGGCGGACCGGACGTCGACCGCGACGCGCACTCGGCGCTGCGGCTCAGCTCCCTGCTGGCGCAACGGCGGCAGCGGGCCACCGAGCTGTCCGCGCTCAACGACATCGCCCGCGGCCTGTCCACGCTGCACGACCCGGACGACCTGGTCCGCGAGGTCGTCGGCCAGGCAAGGCGGCTGCTGGGCGTCGACCTGACCTACCTGGCGCTGGTCGAGGACGACCACCTGCGCATCGACGTCGCCGACGGCGCGCTGACCCCGCACCTGCTGGGGCTGAGCATCCCGCTCGACACCGGCATCGCGGCGGCCGTGGTCACGCGCGGCGAGCCGGTGTGGACGGCCGACTACCGCACCGAGCCGGGCGTGCGGCACGACGCCGAGGCGGACCGGGCGGCCGCCGCGGAGAACATGCGCGGGCTGCTGGGCGTGCCGCTGAGCGTGCACGGGCGGGTGCTCGGCGCGCTGCTGGCGGGCAAGCGGCAGGAGCGGAGCTTCGGCGAGGACGAGATCGCGCTGCTGTCGGCGCTCGCCGCGCACGCGGCCGTGGCGATCGACAACGCCCGGTCGGCGCAGGAGTCGCGCGCGACCGTGGACCGGCTCGAACGGACGTTGCACTGGGACCGGCGGCTCACCCGTGTGGTGCTCGACGGCGGCGGGGTGGACGACCTGCTCGGCGAGGTCGTGGCGGCGGCGGGCGACCGGGTCGTGTTCGCCTACGCGGGCGAACCCGCTCCCCTGCACCCCGACGTGCTCGACCCGGTGCTCGAATCGCTCGACGCGACCGGCGCGGCGACCGACCTGACCTGCCCGGACGGCCGCCTGCTCGTGCAGCCGGTGATCGCGGGGGGACGGGTGCTGGGCGCGCTGGTGCTGGCCGGTCCCGCCGAGCCGAGCGCCGACGACCGGCTGCTGCTGGAACGCGCGGCTCCCCCGCTGGCGCTGATCCTGGTGGGGCAGGAGGCCGTCGAGCGGGCGGCCCGGCTGACCCGCGACGCGCACCTGCTCGACCTGCTGTCCCGGCCGGTCGTGGACGCCGCGCGGCAGTTGCGCGGGGCCGGGCTCGACCCGGCGCGGACGTACAGCGTGCTGGTGGCCCGGCCGAGCACGCCTGCCGCGCGAACCCGGTTGACCGCGGCATTGCCGGACGGGTCGGCGCTGGCCACCGAGGGCGGACGGCTGCTCGCGGTCGTGCCGGTGGACGACCCGAACGCGCTGGGCGTCGACTGGCCGGACGACCTCACGGCGGGCGCGGCCGGTCCCGCCGCCGGGGCGGGCGACCTGGTCCGCTGCCGCCGGGACGCCGAACGGGCGTTGGACACGCTGGTCGCGCTCGACCGGACCGGGCAGGTCACGACCGCCGAAGGCCTTGGCGTGTACCAGGTCCTGCTCAGCACGCAGGGGCGGCAGGACGTGCGCGGCATGGTGGAGCGCGAACTCGGCGCGGTGCTGGCGGAGGAGCGGCAGCGGTCGGTGCCGCTGGTGCGGACCCTGCACGCGTTCCTGGACCACGGCAGGCGACCCGCGGCGACCGCGACCGAACTCGGCGTCCACGTGAACACGCTCTACCAGCGGCTCGCCGTGATCGACCGGCTGCTCGGCGAGAACTGGCGGGAGTCGGACCGGGCGCTGGACCTGCACCTGCTGCTGCGCCTGAACACCGCCCTGCCGCGCCTGCTGCCCTAGAAGTGGGTCACCGGCCGGTCCTGCCGCACGCCGTCGAGGAAGACGTCGACCTTCTCGTCGTAGAACGCGACCAGGCCCGCGATCGGCAGCAGGTCCTTGGTGGGGAACGAATAGCTCCACGCCAGGTCCGGGAAGACGCCGCGCGGGGTGGTGATCGACCAGTAGTCGGTGGTCGTCCCCTTGTACGGGCAGGAGGACACGGTGGCGGTGCGGGTCAGCACGGAGAAGTCGACGTCGGTCCGGCTCAGGTAGTGGCGGGTCGGCAGGCCGGTCTCGAACACCAGCACCGGGGACGACGACTCGGCGGCCACCACACCGTCGAGCTCGATCCGGACCGTGCGCGACGACCGCAGCGCGTCCACCCGCGTGTACGGGTCGCGCGGGTGCACGAAGACCTGCTCGTCCTCCTCGAACCACAGGTCCACGGCGGCCCAGTCGAACCGCACGGTGTCGTGGAAGTCGGGGTAGTGCAGGGCGCTCGACGGCCGGTCCCCGACCCGCTGGAGCCGCGCGACGCCCCGGCTGGTCTCGCGGGTGGAGTGCTCGTCCACCAGGAGCCCGTCCCGCACGTCGGCGCGCGGGAAGTAGTACTGCGGGTAGTGCGAGTGCTCCCACACGTAGAGGGCGCGG
Organism: Umezawaea sp. NPDC059074; assembly: GCF_042738955.1. Taxonomy (NCBI): domain Bacteria; kingdom Bacillati; phylum Actinomycetota; class Actinomycetes; order Pseudonocardiales; family Pseudonocardiaceae; genus Umezawaea; species Umezawaea sp. NPDC059074. The sequence continues at coordinate 14,254 of NZ_JBHYHC010000041.1, read as the reverse complement.
GTGCTGTCGACGACGACCTCGCCCGCCAGCACGCCGCGAACGTGCCGCGGGACGGGCGCCACGTGGTCCACGGGCACGATCGACGGCGGGTAGTTCGACATGGGCGGGCCTTCCTCAGTTCCGGTGCCGCTCGCGGTACGCGGTCGGCGACAGGCCCAGTCTGCTGGTGAACACCCGCCGCAGCCCCTCGTCGCTGCCGAACCCGCTGCGCGCCGCCGCCACGGCGACCGTGTGCCCCAGTTGGAGGAGCTCCCGCGCGTGCTCCAGCCGCACCAGTTCGACGTACCGGGCCGGGGTCGTGCCGATCTCGTCGTGGAACAGCCGGGACAGCTGCCTGCCGCTCACCGACGCCCGCGCCGCCAGCGAGGCGACGCCGTGGTCGGCCGCCGGATCGGCCGCGACCGCGTCGAGCACCGCGCGCAACGGGCTGTGCCGCGGCACCTGGGCCCGCGACGGCACGGCGAACTGCGACTGGCGGGCGGGACGGTTCAGGAACACGACCATCGCCCGCGCCGCCTCGGCCGCGACCTCGGGGCCGTGGTCCTCCTCCACCAGCGCGAGCGCCAGGTCGATGCCGGAACTGACGCCCGCCGCCGTGACGAACTCGCCGTCGCGCACGCAGAGGTCGTCCGGCCGCAGGGCGACGCGGGGGTAGCGCTGGGCGAACGACGCCACTTGGCGCCAGTGCGTGGTGGCCGCGCGCCCGTCGAGCAGCCCGAGTTCGGCCAGCAGGAACGACCCCGTGCACACCGACGTGACCCGATCCGCCCCCACGGCCAGCAGCCCGGCGGCCTCCAGCAGGTCGTGGTCGAGGTGCGCGTCGACCTCGCCGTACGTGCCGGGGACGAGCAGGGTGCCGCCCGGCTGGGCGTGGCGCGCGGCGCCGTCGGCACGCACGCGGACACCGGTGGCCGTGCGGACGTCCACGCCGTCGGACGAGACGACGTGCACCCGGTAGTCCGCGCCGAAGCGGTTGGCGTGGCGGAGCACGTCCACGGGCCCGGCGACGTCGATCGCCGTCACACCGTCGAAAGCCAGGACCGTCACCAGCACCACCTCATCCTGGCAGCGCGCACCGAGGCTGTGGTGGGCCAACTTTTCGCATGCGGCGCAAGGCTTTCCGCCTTTTCGGGCAGTGGAGGGCGTCAGCCGAACAGCACGACGTACGTCAGCACCACACCCAGCAGGTACAGCGGGTAGCCGACGCGGGCCGCCCTGGTCAGCACCCGCTCCGCGCCCTCGCGCCGGGTGGACACCAAGCGCTTGCGCAGCATGGCGATCAGCACGCACGTCGCGGCGAGCAGGATGAACGCGTAGTAGCCCCACTCCAGCGCCACCGTGTAGCTGACCGACGGGAGCTGCGAGGTGACGTTGTTCAGCAGCACGGCGGTGCTGAGGATCGCCGTGACGCCCATCGACACCGGCGCGCCGCCGTCGGACGCCGAGAAGAACAGCGACAGGTAGGTCACGCAGATCAGCAGGATCAGCGGCAGCAGGTTCTTCACCAGGAACGGGGCCGTGTCGCGGGCGATCTCCACCTCGGCGGCGTACTGGCTGTAGTAGATGCCCGACCCCGCGCCCTCGCTGTCGCCCAGCGCGTCGCTGCTGCCGACCGTGCGCTGGAAGAACCGCGCGGACGTGGCCACCCAGTTGGGGATCTGGTTGATGTCGGCGTTCGCGTCGGCCCCGCTGCGCAGGTAGGCCCTCGGGTCCTGGTCCAGGATCTCCTTGTCCGTCACGTACACCACCTGGTCGGCGGTGCGCGTCCGGTTCTGGAGAGTCACGGTCAGCCGTTGGTGGTCGAACGGGAACCCGCGGAACTCGAAGCCGCTCTTGAACCGCTCCCCCACCCGGTAGAGCCGGTAGGTGGCGCCGTTCTCGGTGACGTCCCGCAGCGGCGTTCCGAGCTTCATGTCGGGCTTGACGGCGTTGACGAACTGCACGTCGGCCGCCACCGGGTCGCCGGTGTACTTGAGCCACAGGAAGAAGTCGACGAAGTACGTGCCGTCCCTGGTGTCGAGGTCGCGCACCTCGTTGAGGTTGACGCCGGTCGCCACGACCTGGCGGCGGGTCAGGTACCGGTCGCCGATCGCGATCACCGACCCGGTCGCCAACCCCTCGCGCAGGGCTTCCGGCGTAGGCGGATCGAAGATCGTCAGCTGCACCGGTGCCGACACGAACCGGGTCCCGTCGCTGGTCACCACGGACACCGACATCTGCGCGGACCCCGTCGGCGAGAAGTAGAGCGGGCCCAGCAGGGCCGGGAACGAGTTCTTCCGGTCCTTCAACGCCGCCCAGCCGTCGCGCAGCCGTCGCCGGTCCGCCGCCCGGTCGGTGTCGGCGAGGCTCAGGCCCTTCATCACGTGCAGGCCGACGTTGACCGCCTGCCGCGCCGTGGCCGCCTGCCACAGCGGCCGCTCGCCGTAGCGCTGCTCGAACTCCCGCGCCCACGCCAGCGCCGGACCGGACAGCGAGTCGTTGGCCAGCGGCGTGCCGACGTAGAGGTTCGAGGTGAGCAGGCCCGGCCGGTCCAGCTCGCGCTCGGCCGCGAGGAGGGCGTCGTGGAACGGTTGCGTGCTCAGAGAAGCCGTGCCGAGGATGGGAGCCGTGACGCCCGAGGTGCGGAGCTTCCGGATCACGTCGACACCGCGTTCGGTGGCCAGCACGATCGGTGTGGCGGGGTCCAGGTCGTCCGGGGCTTCCGGGCCCAGCTCCACCACGCGCTCGACCGTGCCGAACTCGTGGAACGACTCGGCGAACGCGTCGCGCACCGACCGCCCGGCCTCGTCGGCGTCGTGCACGACGACGGCCTTCGTCGCCTTGAGCACGTCGGCGAGGTAGACCGCGAGGAAGTCCGACTGCGTGCGGTTGCCGAACATGCTGCGGAAGTACCAGTCGCTGCCGTCGGTGATCCGCGAGGACCCGGCCGACGGCGTGATCGCGGGGATGTGCGCCCGCAGGTAGACCGGCGCGGCCGCGAGCGCCGCGTCACTGGACCCGTGGCCCACGACGAACAGCACCTTGTCCTCCCGGACGATCCGCTCGGCGACCTCCCGCGCCCGGTCGGCCCGATCCTCGTCGTCGTAGACGAGCAGCTCGACCGGGTGCCCGCCGACCCCGCCAGCCGCGTTCACGGTGTCGAGGTGCATCCGCACCCCGCGTTCCATCGCCTTCCCGCCCGCCCCGTCCATCCCCGCGACCAGCGCCACGAAGACCGGCTCACCGCTCTGCCCGCCCGACGCGGTGTACACGCCGAGCACCGCCAGCAGCGCGACCGCCACCACCCCGACCGCGATCCAGGTCCGCGCTCCCCGCCGCCGGGCTGTGGCGGGCACCTCCGGCCGGGGTGGCTCCACCAGGTCCGCCACCTCCGCGGGCGGCCGCGGCTCCACGTCGAGCGCCTTGCGCGCCTGCCCCGTGGCCGGATCCGCCTCGATCGCGAACGCCCGGTCCAGGCAGAACCGCCGCTCCGCGTCGTCGGCCACCACCTCGGCCAGCCACCGCCACGCGGGCTCGTAGTCGATCTTCAGCGCGAGGGCCCGCCCGAGCAGCGCGCGAGCGGCGGCGGGATCGGCGCCGCGCACCGCGAGAGCCCGATGGGTGAGCACGGACGGGGTGTCGGTCACGACGGCAGACCTCCGAGGTCGGGCACGGGCGTGACGGACCGTAGGGGGTCACGCACGGCCCCGATCGAGCATCCTTCGACCGGGTCACGGCGCTCGTCCGAGCGAGGCGTTGGCCACTTTCGGCAGGTCGGCGGGGTGGGCGTGTGCTCGACTTGGGGAACCGAGACCCCCTGGAGGAGACCTGTGCTGGTTGCCGAGTGCGACGCCGTGCTGTTCGACAACGACGGCGTGCTGGTGGATTCGGACGCGGGGGTGCACGCGGCGTGGAGCCGGTGGGCCGTGGCGTTCGGGTTGCCGGTGGACGAGGTGACCGAGGCGGTGCACGGGCGGCGGGCGGTGGACACCGTGGCGCTGCTGGTGCCCGAGTCGGGGCGGGTGGGGGCGTTGGCCGACATCACCCGGTGGGAGGTCGAGGAGGCCGCGGGCACCACGGCGATCGGTGGGGCGCGGGCGTTGGTGGAGTCGTTGCCGCGTGAGGTGTGGGCCGTGGTGACGTCCGGGGTGACGACGCTGGCGTCGGCACGCCTGGCCGCGGCCGGGTTGCCGACGCCGCCGGTGCTGGTCGCCGCCGACGACGTGGAGCACGGGAAGCCCGCGCCGGACGGGTACCTGGCCGCGGCGACCGCACTCGGGGTCGAACCCAGGCGGGCGGTCGTGCTGGAGGACAGCGCCGCGGGCATCGCGGCGGGGCGGGCGGCCGGGGTCGCCGTGGTGGTCGGGGTCGGCGAGCGGGCGGTGACCGCGGGGGCGGACCTGGTGGTGCGCGACCTCAGCGGGCTGCGGTGGGTGGACGGGGCGCTGCACGTGGACCGCTCGACCCTGCTCGGCTGACCGCGCGTCCGTCCACGGCGGACCGGGAGCTCAGTCGTGGAACCTCTCCCACGCGGACTGCCGGGTCATCCCCAGCGCCTCACCGATCCGCACCCACGTGACGTCGCGGGCGCGCAGGTCGAGCACGCGCTCGCGCAGCCCGGTCTCCACCTGCGCCGCCGTCGACGCCACGCGCGGCAGGTGGTCCAGGAGTTGCTCGTCGGTCATGCCCGACCACTCCGGCACCCGCGCCTCCACCGGGCCGTCGGTCGCCAGGATGCCAACGCACAGGTCGACGCACCCGTCGCAGATGTAGACCCCCGGTCCCGCGATCAGCTTGCGCACGTCGACGGCCGCCTTGCCGCAGAAGGAGCACATGGTCCCCACCTTTCCGTCAGGCAGCGCCTGACAACACCACGACGATACCGTGCTTCCGTGTCCGCCGACCTCGATCTCGCCGCATCGGTCTTCGACGACCAGCGCTCCCGGCTGTTCGGCATCGCGTACCGGATGCTCGGCAGCGCGGCGGAGGCCGAGGACGTCGTCCAGGACGCCTGGCTGCGCTGGCAGGCCTACGACCGCGAGACGGTCCGCGACGCCGCGGCGTTCCTCACGACCGTGACGACCCGGCTCGCCATCAACTCCGCGCAGTCGGCCCGCTCGCGGCACGAGACCTACGTCGGCCCCTGGCTGCCCGAACCCGTCGACACCAGCGCCGATCCCGCGCTGGGAGCCGAACGCGGCGAGGCGTTGGAGATGGCGGTCCTGCTGCTGCTGGAGAAGCTCACGCCGACCGAGCGCGCCGCCTACGTGCTGCGGGAGGCGTTCGACTACCCGTACGCGCAGATCGCGGAGATCCTCGACACGACGGGGTCCAACGTCCGCCAACTCGTCAGCCGGGCCCGCAAGCACGTGGCCGACGAGCGCCGCGCGCCGGTGGACCGGACCGAGCAGCGGCGGCTGCTGGCCGCGTTCCTGCTGGCCGCGCAGACGGGTGACCTCGGCGCGCTGGAGGGGCTGCTCGCCGCGGACGTCGTCAGCTACTCCGACGGCGGCGGTGTCGTGCGCGCGTCGCGGATCCCGGTGTTCGGCCGGGCGACCGTCGCGAAGTACGTCGCGGCGTTCGCGTCCCGCTTCTGGACCGGCGCCACGGTCACCTGGGTCGAGGCCAACGGCCGTCCCGCCGTGCTCGCCTCGCGGGACGGCGTGCCGTTCGTGCTGGTCGCGGTGAGCGCGAGCGAGGAGACCATCGACCAGGTGCTGTGGGTGATGAACCCCGAGAAGCTCGTCGGGATCTCCTCGACCTGACCTGTCACAGATCCGCGGGCCGCCCGGTCATGACTGGTGACCGGCAAGCGGACCAGGGGAAGGTGCGGCATGAAGATCGTCGTTATCGGGGGCAGCGGGCTCATCGGGTCGAAGCTCGTGGCGAAGCTCGGCGACCACGGCCACGAGGCGGTGCCCGCGTCGCCCGCGTCGGGCGTGAACACCCTCACCGGCGAGGGGGTGGCGGAGGTGCTGACCGGGGCCGACGTGGTCGTGGACGTGTCGAACTCCCCGTCGTTCGCGGACGCGGACGTGCTGGAGTTCTTCGAGACGGCCACCACGACCCTGCTCGCGGCGGCGGCCGAGGCGGGCGTGGGCCACTACGTGGCGCTGTCGGTGGTCGGCGCGGACCGCCTGCCCGACAGCGGGTACCTGCGCGCGAAGGTGGCGCAGGAGCAGCTGATCACGAAGTCCGGCCTGCCGTACTCGATCGTGCGGGCCACGCAGTTCTTCGAGTTCGCCAAGGCCATCGGCGACGCCGCCACGGTGGACGGCGTCGTCCACGCGCCGTCGGCGCTGATGGAGCCCATCGCCGCCGAGGACGTCGCCTCGGCGGTCGGCCGCGTCGCGGTCGGCGCGCCGGTCAACGGCGTGGTCGAGGTCGGCGGTCCCGAGCTGATCGGCATGGACGACCTGATCCGCCGCAGCCTGGCGGCGCGCGGCGACGCCCGCGAGGTCGTCACGGACCCGCACGCCCGCTACTTCGGCACCGAGCTGGCCGAGCGCAGCCTGGTGACGGGCGACGGCGGGCTCACGGCCGAGACCACGTTCGCGGAGTGGCTCGCGGCCCGGTAGGGGTCACGGCGGCGGCCCCCGCGCGGGGCCGCCGCGACGCTCGACACAGTTGAGTTGATGCTTCAACCTTCGAGGCGTACGGTCGGCGGCGAGTCGGCACGAGCACGGAGGAACCATGGAACTCGGGATCTACAGCTTCGCGGACCGGCACCCGGACCCGGTGACCGGCGAGCAGATCTCCGTGTCCCGTGCGCTGAGGAACACCGTCGAGCGGATCAAGCTCGCGGACGAGTTGGGCATCGGCTTCTACGGCGTGGGCGAGCACCACCTGGACAACTACGCCAGCTCCAACCCCGGCACCGTGCTCGCGGCGGCGGCGAGCGTGACCGAGCGGATCACGTTGAGCAGCGCGGTGACCGTGCTCAGCACCGAGGACCCGGTCCGCCTGTACCAGCAGTTCACGACGCTCGACCAGCTCAGCGAGGGCCGCGCGGAGCTGCTGGCCGGGCGCGGGTCGTTCACCGAGTCGTTCCCGCTGTTCGGCGCGGACCTCGGCGACTACGACGAGCTGTACGAGGAGAAGCTGGAACTGCTGCTGCGCCTGGACCGCGAGGACCCGATCACCTGGTCCGGCCGGTTCCGCGCGCCGCTGGAGAACGCGCACGTCCTGCCCCGGCCGTACGGCGACCGGCTGCGGATCTCCGTCGGCACGGGCGGCAACCCCCAGTCGTCGGCGCGCGCGGGCGTGCTCGGCCTGCCGGTGGTCTACGCGATCATCGGCGGCGAGCCGGAGCGGTTCGCGCCGCTGGTGGACCTGTACCGCCGTGCGGGCGCGGCGGGCGAGCACAAGCCCGAGGACCTGCACGTGACGATGAGCGCCATCGGGCTCGTGGCGAAGAACTCCCAGGACGCCAAGGAGTCCTTCTACCCGTACTGGCTGGAGACGATGAAGTACGGTGCGAAGGCCCGCGGCTGGGCCGTGCCGACCCGCGGCGAGTACGACGAGTACACCCGCGGCGCGCGGGCGCTGTTCACCGGCAGCCCGGACGAGATCGCCGAGCGGCTGATCTCCGTCGGCAGGCTCGTCGGGGCGGACCGCTACGCGATGCAGATGGACTGGGCGGGCGTGCCGCACGCCACGATCATGACGGCGATCGAACTGCTGGGCACCGAGGTTCTTCCCGCGGTGCGCGCGGAACTCGGCGACTAGTCCACAGTGGACGGCTGGGCTCCCGCGCCGGGAGGGCCCGCCGCGGCCATGAGGCTCTGCCAGGGCGTGCCGTCGAAGATGAGCAGGATCGACGTGATCCGGCCGTCCTCCAACCGGAAGTGCTCGGCCGTGCGCTGGACGCCGACGGGCGAGGCGGTGCGCACGTCGTAGACCAGGGTCGCCTCCTCCTCGCCGTACAGCTCGCTGATCAGGTCGACGCCGGTGACGAGGGAGAGCAGCCCGTCCAGGCCGTCGAGGTGGCCGGTCGCGCTGTCGGAGGTGATGAACGGGCTGCGGAACCGGAACCCGTCGCCGATCTGGGCGGCGGCCGTCGCGACGTCGCCCCGGAATCGGGCTTCGTGGTAGGCCCTGACCGTGGTCTTGGTGGTCATGTCGTCTCCTGGGTGAGGTCGATCCGGCGCTGGTTCTCCGCGAGGCGCAGGCACAGGTGCCGGAACCGGGACAGGTCGTCCGGGGTGAACCCGGCGAACAGCGCGTCCATGGCGCGGTTCGTCGGCACGCGGAAGGCGGTCAGCCACTCGCGGCCCGCGGCGGTGAGGCAGACCCGGACCGACCGGCGGTCGCGCCGGTCCTGGACGCGCTCCACCAGCTCGTCCTGGGCCAGCGTGTCCACGAGGCCGGTGACGTTGCGGGAACTCACCCCCGCCGCGCGGGCGAGGTCGCCGATGCTCACGCCCTCCTCGGGGCCGGTGTTCAGCCGGACGAGGACGTCGAGCGCGCCCGCGCTGAGACCCCGGCCGCCCGCCCCGTGCCCCCGCAGCCGGTCCACGGCCTGCGCGGCCGAGCGCACGGCCGCCGCCGTCTCCAGCGCCAGGGTGTCGCCGCCCAGCGCGAACGCGCCCATCGCCGCCCTGACGCCCGGATCGTAGAGAAAGCCCTGGTCATCGCTGACCGTGCTCTCCGCGGATTTATGTACGTGCTTCACAATGAAGGGATACTACATTTCGGGGCGGGACGCTTCACACCCCGTGCACCAGCGCCGCGGCGGCCGCGCGGGCGTGGTCGGCCTGCGCCGGGTCGCCGAGGATCCCGGCGCTGACCATCGCGCCCTCGGCGAGCAGGAACAGCTGCGGCGCCAGGGTTTCCGGCAGTCCGGCGGCCGCCACCAGGTCCGCGAGGTAGGCCGCGAACGCCTGCTTGTGGTCGCGCGCGGCCCGTGCGACGGCCTCCGACGTCGCTCCCAGCTCGCCGTGGCCGTTGATCCACGCGCAGCCGCGGAAACCCGGTTCGCGGAACCAGGCCCCGAGCCAGTCGAACACCGCGAGGAGCCGGGCGCGCGGGTCGTCGACCTCCTCCACGAACGCCGCGAGCGCGCCGCGCCACCGGACGTCCCGCCTGCGCAGGTACGCCTCGACGAGCTGCTCCTTCGCCGGGTACAGCGCGTAGAGCCGCTTGAGCGAGAGGCCGGAGCCGCCGCGCAGGTCGTCCATCCCGACGGCCTGGATGCCGCGGGCGTAGAAGAGGTCCTCGGCCGCGTCGAGCAGCCGGGTGCGAGCCGTGTCGGCGTCGAGTGGCATGGGACGTCCAAGGGGTTGCGGCGGAGAACGTGCGTTCTCTACGCTACCCGGAGAACGCACGTTCTCCGAATCGAGAGGCCGGCCATGAGCGACCGCCCACCCCTGCCCCCGTTCACGCTGGAGACCGCACTGCGCAAGGTGCGGGCCGCCGAGGACGCGTGGAACACCCGCGACCCGGAGAAGGTCTCGCTCGCCTACAGCGAGGACTCGGTGTGGCGCAACCGCGACACGTTCGTGCGCGGCCGGGCGGAGATCGTGGCGCTGCTGACCGCGAAGTGGGAGCGCGAACTGGACTACGCGCTGCGCAAGTCGCTGTGGACGTTCGCGGGCAACCGGATCGCCGTGCGCTTCCAGTACGAGTCCCGCGACGCGGCGGGCACCTGGTACCGCAGCTACGGCAACGAGAACTGGGAGTTCGACGAGCACGGCCTGATGACTCGGCGCGAGGCGAGCATCAACGACGTGGTGATCGCGGAGTCCGAGCGGCGCATCTTCGGCCCGCGAGCCGAGGGCGAACCGGACCTCCCTCTCCGATAACCCCCGTTCGGGTGACCACCAGGTGTGCCGAACGGCCGATCGGGCTATCCAGGGCCGGTGACGCACCCCGCTCCCCCCGACACCAGGTTCGGCGTCCGGTCGGTGCTGGCCCTGGTGGCGCTGGCGCTGCTGGCCGTGCCGTTCGGCCTGCTGCTGTTCTTCGTGCAGGACCAGTGGCCGCCCCTGCAACGCCTGGACGACGGCGCTCGCGACGCCCTGCACCGCGTCGCGCTCCACCACGGCGGGTTCGCCGCGACGATGAAGGTGTTGAGCTTCGTCGGGTCCGCGCCGGTGTACGTCGTGGCGTTCACCGCGATCACGCTCTGGCTGGCGCGCGCCGGGTCACGTCGGCTGGCCGCGTTCGTCGCGGTCACCGAACTCGGCGGGGCGGTCCTGAACGAGCTGGTCAAGACGCTCGTGGACCGCACCCGCCCGGTCGTCGCCGACCCGATCGCGCACGCCTCCGGGCTCAGCTTCCCCAGCGGCCACTCGCAGGCCGCCGTGGTGTCGTACTCGGTGCTGCTCCTGCTGTTCTGGACCGCGCTCGCCCCGGTGTGGCGGTGGGTCGCCGCGGCGGCGTCGTTCGTCCTGGTGCTGGGCATCGGCCTGTCACGGGTGGCCCTGTCGGTGCACTACGTGTCCGACGTGCTCGCCGGGTACGCGCTCGGCGCGGCGTGGGTCCTGGTGATGACGGCCGTGTTCGGCGCGTGGCGGCTCGAACTGCGCGCGCCCGCCGACAAGGTCCCTACTTCGTCGGAGGCCTGAACTCCGGCTGGTCCAGCACCCGCAGCCAACTGCCGTCGGGCTGACGGCGGACGACCTGCGCGCGGGCGCCGGACCCGTCCTTGGGCGGGGTCGACGTGAGCGCGAGGTCGCCGCTCACGAGCGTGGGCAGCGGTTCCTCGTGCTCGAAGTGCGGACGGTTGGCCAGCACCTTCTCCCACAGCTCGCGGATCGCCTCGCGGCCGACGGTCGTGCTGCCGGCCGGGTAGGCCAGGACGGCGTCCTCCTCGTAGAGGGCGGCGACGCCCGCCGCGTCGCCCGCGTTGGACCGTTCGACGAACAGCCTGGTGATGTCCTCGGGTGTCAGCGCTTTCTCGGTCATGCCCCCAGCCTGGTCCCGCCTGGATCAGAAGTCCAACAGCTGGTTCTTCTGGAAGCTAGAATCTCCGGTCATGGACCTGAGGCAGCTGGAGTACTTCGTCGCGGTCGCCGAGGAGAAGAACTTCACCAGGGCGGCCGAGCGCGTGCACATCAGCCAGTCCGGGGTGAGCGCGCAGATCCGGCAGCTCGAACGGGAACTCGGCGCGGAGCTGTTCGACCGCTCGACCCGCGTCGCCACGCTGACGGTCGCGGGCAAGGCCGCCCTCGACCACGCTCGCGCCGCGCTGGCGGCCGCGGCCGCCGTGGGCCAGGCGGTCGGCGAGGTGACCGACCTGATCCGCGGCAGGCTCGCCGTCGGCATGGTGATCGGCTGCACCGTCACGCCGCTGTTCGACGCGCTCGCCTCGTTCCACCGCGCGCACCCCGGCGTGGAGGTCGCCCTGCTGGAGGACAACTCCGACCGGCTCGTCGAGGGGGTGCGCGACGGGACCACCGACCTGGCGCTGATCGGCGCGGCGGCGGTGCCGGACGGGCTGGAGGCGTGGACGATCGTCAGCGAGCCGCTGGTGGCCGTCGTCCCGCCCGGCCACCCGTTGACGGTCCCCCGCCGCGTCGGCCTGCGCGACCTGTGCGCCCACCCGCTGGTGTGCATGCCACCCGGCACCGGTCTGCGCACGGTGTTCGACCAGGCCTGCGCCGCGCGGGACGTCCGGCCGACCATCGGCTTCCAGGCCAGCGCCGCGGACGCCATCGCGGACCTCGCCGCCCGCGGCCTCGGCGTGGGCGTCCTCAGCGAGTCGATGGCCGCCCACTACCGCGACCGCCTCACCGCCGTGCCGCTGCACGACGTCGCCGAGCCCGCCCTGCTGTGCCTGGTGTGGCGCGGCGGCGCCGCTCCGGCCCTGCGGGAACTCCTCGCCCACGCCCGGAGGAGTTTCACCATCGGCGAAACTACGACGTTCGGCGTATCCACTCGGACCCCACGCCCCTCCTGACAGGTGTAGGCGGCGCACAGGGGGTGCGCCCGCCACTGCCGGAGTCTCACGTCCGGCACGGACCGGGGGGTCTTCCAGATGAAGAAACACGCACGTGACAGCTTCTTCGTGGTCGGCGAAGGGGTGCTCGAGTTCGACGGTCACGGGGATCCGACCACACGACAGCCGTCCACGGTCGAGGAGTTGCGGCGGTTCCGCTTCTCCCGCCTCGGGCCGAAGGGGACGCGGACGGACGAGGCGCTCCGGACCGCGCTGGCCGAGGCCGTGACGGCGGAGGTCCCGCAGGCCGATTCGGCCGTACCGGCCGGTTTCACCTACCTCGGCCAGTTCGTGGACCACGACCTGACGATGGACCGCACCGACGCCCTGCTGGGCGACGACGTCACCCTCGGGGAGCTGCTCCAGGGCAGGTCCCCGGCGCTGGACCTGGACTCCGTCTACGGGCGGGGTCCGGACGACAAGCACGACCGGGACTTCTACGCCGAGGACGGCGTGAGGCTCAAGGTGGGCAAGACGTCGCCGACGAGCTTCCCGGACGAGCGGGTCAACGTCGAACTGGACGGCTTCGACCTGCCGCGCCGGGGCGGCGTCGGCGGCACCGCCGCGGACCGGCGGCTGCCGCTCATCCCGGACGCGCGCAACGACGAGAACCTCGTGGTGGCGCAGACGCACCTGGCGTTCATCCGCTTCCACAACCGCGTGGTCGAGGAGCTGGCGCTCACCGGGCTCACCGGGCGGCGGCTGTTCGCCGCGGCGCGCGAGACCGTGGTGCGGCACTACCAGTGGCTGCTGCGCACGGACTTCCTGCCGCGGGTCGTCGACCCGGCGATCGTGGAGGACGTCTTCACCAACGGGCGCAGGTTCTTCGAGGCCCCTGGCCGCGGGCACGCGCACCACGGCAACCACCCGACGATGCCGATCGAGTTCTCGGTGGCGACGTACCGGTTGGGGCACAGCATGATCCGGGGCGCGTACCAGTGGAACCGGGTGTTCAACTCCAACGGCGGTCCGGGCGGGATCGCGACCCTGCTGGCGTTGTTCACCTTCACCGGTGTGTCGGGCAACTTCCAGCCGGGGTCGCAGATCCCGGACCTGGACGACCCGAACTCCGGCACGGTCGACACGCTGCCGACCAACTGGATCGCGGACTTCCGCCGCCTGTACGACTTCACCGAGGCGGACCGGCCGGACCTCGTGCCACCGGCGGGCGGCGGCAACGTGACCAAGCGGATCGACTCGCTGCTCGTCGACCCGTTGAAGCAGCTGCCCGCGGGCACGTTCGGCGGCCGGGGCACCACGTTCCCGGACATCCAGCGCAACCTCGCGTTCCGCAACCTCACCAGGGCGAGCATGGTCCGGCTGGCCAGCGGCCAGCAGATGGCGGACCTGCTGGGCGTCGAACCCCTGACCACCGACCAGATCCTGGTCGGTGACGGCGGCGCGTCGCTCGACTCGCTCACCGAGGAGCAGCGGCAGGAGGTCGCCACCACCACGCCGCTGTGGTTCTACGTGCTGCGCGAGGCGGAGCTCAACGGCGGTCTGCTGGGACCGGTCGGCGGGCGGATCACCGCCGAGGTGTTCCACCGCGCCATGGAGGGCAGCCGCACGTCGATCGTGCGCACGCCGTCGTGGCGGCCGACGCTGGGGCCGGACTCGACGACGTTCCGGATGACCGACCTGCTGCTGTTCGCCTTCGAGGGCAAGGCCGACCTGCTCAACCCGTTGGGCGAGTGAGGTGGCGACGGCGGAGCGGTCCGACCTGCGGGTCCGGGCCGAGCGGCTGCTGGGCCGCGCCACGGGGCCCGCGCTGAGGATCTCCCTCGGCGTGGTGTTCGTGTGGTTCGGCGTGCTGAAGGTGGTCGGCGACTCGCCGGTCGCCGAGCTGATCAAGGCCACGCTGCCGTGGGTGGACCAGGGTTTCCTGGTGCCCGCGCTCGGCTGGGTCGAGATCGTGCTCGGGGTGGCGGTGCTCGTCGGGCGTCCGGCGAAGCTGGCGCTGATCGCGGTGGCGGCGCACCTGGTGGGCACGTTCCTCGTGTTCGTGCAGGCGCCGTCGATGGTGCTCAGCGACGGCAACCCGTTGCTGCTCAACGGGAACGGCGAGTTCGTGCTGAAGAACCTGGTGCTGGTGTGCGCCGCGCTGGTCCTGTTCACCCAGGCCGGTCAGGCCACCGGCACGGACTGGGCGAACCGGAAGAAGCCCTCCGGGTCGTAGGCGGCCTTGACCTCGCGCAGCCGGCCGGTGTTGTCCGCGTAGTAGGCGGCGAACCAGTCGGCGAGCGCGGGGTCGGGGAAGTTGGCGTAGGCGCCGCCGGTGCCCCACGGGTGCACCTCGGCCCAGCTCCGGCGCAGCCACTCGACGGCCTCCCGTCC
>NZ_JBHYHC010000040.1:0-74314 GCF_042738955.1 Umezawaea sp. NPDC059074 | reverse complement strand
GTCCTCCACGGCCGCGAGGACCCGCTGGACCCGGAGCCCGTCGGCGAAGGTCGGAGCCGGATCCGCTCCGGTGGCGATGGCGGTCACCAGGTCGACGACCTCGTGGACGAAGGTGTGCTCGTAGCCGAGGAGGTGGCCGGGCGGCCACCACGCGCCGACGTAGGGGTGGTCGGCCTCGGTGACCAGGACCCGGCGGAAGCCGGACTCCGGGCCGGGGGCGTCGCCGTCGAAGAACTGGAGCTCGTTCATGGACTCGAAGTCGAACGCCAGGCTGCCGCGGGAGCCGTTGACCTCCAGCCGCATCGCGTTCTTGCGGCCGAGCGCGTAGCGGGTGGCCTCGAAGCTGCCGACCGCGCCGCTGTCGAAGCGGGCCAGGAACAGCGCCGTGTCATCGACCGTGACGTCGCCCGTGCCCCCGGCCCCGTCCGGACGGGACTTGGTGAAGGTCTCGGTCAGGGCCGACACGCCGGTGATGGTGTGGCCGGTGACGAACTGCGCGGCGTCCACGATGTGCGCGCCGAGGTCGCCGAGCGCGCCGGACCCCGCCTTCTCCCGGTCCAGCCGCCAGGTCAGCGGCGAGGCCGGGTCGGACAGCCAGTCCTGGAGGTACACGGCCCGGACGTGCCGGATCTCGCCGAGGCGGCCCGCCGCGACGAGCTTGCGGGCGTACGCCAGCGCGGGCACCCGGCGGTAGTTGAACGCCACCATCGACCGCACCCCGCGAGCCGCGGCGGCCTCCGCGGCGGCGACCATCTTCTCCGCCTCCGCGACCGAGTTCGCCAGCGGCTTCTCGCACAGCACGTGCTTGCCCGCCTCCAGCGCCGCCACCGCGATGTCGCAGTGCGTGTCGCCGGGGGTGCAGATGTCGACCACCTGCACGTCGTCCCGCCGGACCAGCTCGGTCCAGTCGGTCTCGACCGCGGCCCACCCGTACTTGTCCGCCGCGGCCCGCGTGCGGGCCTCGTCCCGGCCGCCGAGCACCGACAGCCTCGGCGTCAGCGGCAGGTCGAAGAAGCGGTGCGCGTTGCGCCAGGCCTGCGAGTGCACCGCGCCCATGAACGCGTGCCCCACCATCCCGACGCCGATCTCCTGGTTCATCCGTCCTGGCCTTTCGTCGATCCTGTGTCCCACCACGGCCCGGAAGGCCCCGGCGCCGCCGCGCTGCGGCACCGGGACCCGGTCAGGAGTCGAAGCCGACGTCGAGGTAGGAGTCCACGTTCTCCTTGCTCACGACGGCGGAGTAGGTCGTGATGAGCGCCGGGATCTCGTGCTCGGCGAGGTCGCCGATGCCCTTGGCCTGGCCGAGCATCCGGGCGAGCGCGATGGCGGACGAGGCCATCGACGGGCTGTAGAGCACCGTCGCCTTGACCACGCCGCTGTCGGCCTTGATCAGGTCCATCATGTTCCGCGAGCCCGCGCCGCCGACCATGATGAAATCCTTGCGGCCCGCGCCGTCGATCGCCGCGAGGACGCCGATGCCCTGGTCGTCGTCGTGGTTCCACAGCGCGTCGAGCTTGCTCGCGCCCTGGAGCAGGTTCGCGGTCTGCTGCTCGCCGGACTCCGGGGTGAACTGGGCGGACACCCGAGGGCCGACCGTGAAGCCGGCGCGGGCCAGCGCGTCCTTGAAGCCCTTGCTGCGCTCCTGGGTCAGCGGCAACGAGTCGATGCCGGCGACCTCGCCGATCACCGGGCTGGAGATGTTCTTGGACTTCATCTGGGCGGCGATGTAGTTGCCCGCGTTGACGCCCATCCGGTAGTTGTCGCCGCCGATCCACGCCCGGTAGGCCAGCGGCGTGTCGAAGATCCGGTCCACGTTGACCACCGGGATGCCCGCGTCGGTAGCCTGCCTGCCGACCTCGGTGAGCGCCTTGCCGTCGAACGGCAGGATCACCAGCACGTCGACCTTGTCGTTGATCAGCGTCTCGACCTGGCCGATCTGCTGGTTGACGTCGTTGGTGCCCTCGGTGGCCTTCAGCGTCACGTCGGAGAACTGCCCCGCCTGCGCCTTGGCGTTCTTCGTCATGGCCGCCATCCAGCCGTGGTCGGCGGCAGGCGCGGAGAAGCCGATCGTGACGGCCTTGCCGGGCTGGCTGTTCTCCCCCGAGGACCCGGCGACGGCGTTGGTCGCGCCGGCTTTCGCCGACTCGTTTGACGTGCAACCGGCGAGCACGGCGGTGGCGCCGAGCGCGGTGGTGCCCCACAGGAAGCGGCGGCGGTCGAGTGAAGGCATGGCGAACTCCAGCGGTGTCGGGTGTGGCTCTGGAACGGGGGGGGTGTCGGGGGACGGTCAGGTTTTTCGGACGCGGCGGCGCAGCCGGGTGCTCTGCAGGAGCACGGCGGCGACGATGATCACGCCCTTGGCGATGTTCTGGATGTCGGTGTCGAGGTTGTTCTGGGTGAAGATGCTGTTGAGCACCGTGAAGATCAGGACGCCGACGAGCGTGCCGATGAGGCTGCCCCGGCCGCCGGTGAGCAGCGTGCCGCCGATGACGACGGCGGCGATGGCGTCCAGCTCGTAGAACAGGCCGTTGGTGGAGGCGCCGGACGTGGTGCGGGCGACGACCATCACCGCGGCGATGCCGCAGCACAGGCCCGCGATGCCGTAGACCAGCGCCGTGTGCCGCTTGACGTCGATGCCCGCCAGCCGGGCGGCCTCGGCGTTGCCGCCGACGGCGAACGTGCGGCGGCCGAAGTTCGTGCGGTTGAGCAGGACCCAGCCGACCGCGAACACCAGCGCCAGCATCCAGATCAGCACCGGGATGCCGAGGAAGTCGCCGCGGAAGAACGTGGTGAAGCCCGTCTCGGACACGACCTGCGTGCGCCGCCCGGACAGCCGCTCGGCCAGGCCGCGCGCCGAGGCGTACATGGCGAGGGTGGCGATGAACGGCACGATCTTGCCGTAGGAGATCAGCACCCCGTTGACCAGACCGCAGCACAGGCCGACCAGCAGCCCGCACAGCACCATCACCACGGGCCCGTAGGACTGGGTCGCGACGGTGGTCATCCACACGCTGCTCAGCGCCACGATCGACCCGACGGACAGGTCGATGCCGCCGCTGATGATCACGAACGTCATGCCGACGCTCACCACGCCGATGGCCGCGGCGAGCCGCAGCATCGTGGAGATGTTGGCCTCGGTCAGGAAGCCGTCGGGGCGGGTGAGGTAGCCGACCAGGCACAGCAGGACCAGCACGCCCACGAGCCCGGCGAGGCGCACGTCCACGGTGAACCCGCCGCGGCTCGGCCGCTCCCGTTCGGGCGGCGGCCCGGTCTGGTCTCCGGTGGCGAGCACCGGGGTCGAGGACTTGCCGGTCACGACGAAACCTCCTCAACGACGCCCGCGAGTTCCGTCGCGGCGCTGCCTTCCATGACGATGTCGAGCACGGCCGCCTCGGTCAGCTCGGCGGCGGGGCGGTCGGCGAGCACCTCGCCCTCGCGCAGCACGAGGACCCGGTCGGCGAGGCCGAGTACCTCGGGGACCTCGCTGGACACCAGGACCACGGCCACCCCGTCGGCGGCCAGTTCGTGCACCAGCCGGTACAGCTCGGCGCGCGCGCCGACGTCCACGCCGCGGGTGGGCTCGTCGAGCAGCAGCACCCGGCAGCCGCGCACCAGCCAGCGCGCGACGACGGCCTTCTGCTGGTTGCCGCCGGAGAACGTGCCCACGAGGCGGCGGGGGTCGGCGGGCCGCAGCTCCAGCTTCTCCAGCACCGCGCGCGAGTCGGTCATCTCCCGGCCCCGGTCGGTGAACCCGGCCGTGCTGTACGCGCCGAGGCTGGCCAGCGTCACGTTGTGCGCGACGGGGAGCTGGAGCAGCAGGCCCTGGCTCTTGCGCTCCTCGGGGGCCAGCCCGATCCCGGCCTTCACGGCGGCGGAGACGCTGCCCGGCTTGAGCCGCACCCCGTCGACGCTCACCGTGCCGGAGTCGGGCTTGCGCGCACCGAACACGGTCTCCAGGATCTCGCTGCGGCCCGCGCCGACGAGCCCGGCGATGCCCAGCACCTCCCCCGCGTGCACGGTGAAGCTGACGTCGGCGAACTCCCCCGCCCTGGTCAGCCCCTCGACCTTGAGCACCTCGACCCGCTCGTCGGCCGTGGACACCTCGCGGACCGGGAACACGGTGTTCACCTGGCGCCCGGACATCAGGTTCACCAGCTCGGACGTGGGCGTGTCCGCGGCCAGCCCGGAGGCGACCGTGCGGCCGTCCTTGAGGACCGTGACCCGGCTGCCGATCCGGCGGATCTCCTCCAGCCGGTGCGAGATGTAGACGACGGACACGCCGTCGGCGGCCAGCTCGCCGACGATGCGGAACAGGTTGTCCACCTCGTCGGACGCCAGCGCGGCAGTCGGCTCGTCCATGACGATGAGCCGCGCGTCGTGGGCGAGCGCCCGCGCCATCGACACGAGCTGCTGCCCGGCCGCCGACAGCAGGCCGACCTCCCGCTCGGGCCGGATCTCCGGGTGGCCCAGCCTGCGCATCAGCGCGGACGCCTCGGCGCGCGCCGCGCCCCGGCGGCTGAACCCGAACCGCGACCGCTCGTGGCCGAGGAACACGTTCTCCGCGACCGAGAGCCCCGGCACGAGGTCCAGCTCCTGGTACATCGTCGCGATCCCCAGGCGCAGCGCCGCCACCGGCGACGGCAGCGACGCGGGCTCGCCCCGCCACAGGATCTCGCCGTGGT
This sequence comes from Umezawaea sp. NPDC059074, assembly GCF_042738955.1. Lineage (NCBI taxonomy): Bacteria > Bacillati > Actinomycetota > Actinomycetes > Pseudonocardiales > Pseudonocardiaceae > Umezawaea > Umezawaea sp. NPDC059074. The sequence goes on along the minus strand of NZ_JBHYHC010000040.1, from coordinate 69,632 downwards.
CGGGCCGGTGCGCCCCCGAGAGGACCTTGATCAACGTGGACTTGCCCGCGCCGTTCTGGCCGAGCAGGCAGTGCACCTCGCCCGGCAGCACGCTCAGCTCGACACCGTCGAGGGCGCGGACACCGGGGAACTCCTTGACGATGCCGGTCATCCGCAGCAGCGGCTGGTCGTCGGCGGTCATCGCGCGACCACTCCTTCCGTGTTCTCGACGTGCTCGACGTGCTCGGCTTGCTCGGTGACAGGCACGACGGCCGGGTCGTCCAGGACGTGGCGGAGCGCGTGCACCGCGCCGCCGGTGGCCGGGGCCTCGAACCCCAGCCGGGACGCGACGACCGTCGCGCCGCCCGCGCCCTCGGCGAGGACGTGCGCGGCGACCTCCGCGCGCACCGGCTCGACCAGCCACTCGGGCAGGGCGGCGAAGTAGCCGCCCAGCACCACGGCGGCCGGGTTGAGCACGTTGACCAGCACCGCGACGCCCGTGCCGAGGGCCGCGCCGATCTGGTGCAGCGCGTCGAGGGTGCGCCGGTCGCCGCTCTCGGCCCGCGCCCGGACCAGCGCCATCCGGGCGTCCGGGTCGAGCGCCGGGTCGTGGACCGGGTCGTCGGGGCTGGCGCAGGCGTGCAGCAGCGCGCCGAGGCCCACGCGGGTCTCCCAGCAGCCGCGCCGCCCGCACGAGCACCACGGGCCCAGCGGGTCCAGCTCCATGTGGCCGACCTCGCCCGCGTAGCCGAGGTGGCCGCGCACCAGCTCGCCGCGGGAGAACGCGCCCGCGCCGACGCCGTGGTCGCCGGTGAGGTAGACGAAGTCGTCGAGCCCGACCGCCGCGCCCGCGTGGTGCTCGGCGACGGCGGCGAGGTTGGCGTCGTTGTCCGCGCCGAAGAAGTCCAGGTCGAGGCCGGTGCGGGCGGCCAGCCCGTCGCGCAGGGCCACCTCGCGCCACCGCAGCTGCGGGGCGAGCCGCACCACCGCGCCGTCGGTGTCGACCAGCCCCGGCACCGCGACCGTGGCCCCCGTGCCCCACCCGCCGCGCGCCCGCACGTCGTCGAGCACGCCGGTCAGGACCTCCGCGAGGAGGTCCAGCACGTGGTCCGGCCCGGCGGCGGGGACGTCGCAGGCGATCCGGCTGCGGAGCAGCACCTGGCCGGTGAGGTCGACGACGGTCGCGCCCACGTGCTCCACGTGCAGGTCCAGGCCGACCCCGCAGGCCGTGGCGGGCCGGAGTTCGACCAGCTCGCCGGGACGGCCCTGGCCGCGGGCGGCGGTGCCTGCGGCGCGGACGAGACCGCGGCGCGCCAGGTCGCCCACGAGCGAGGAGACGGTCGCCTTGGAGAGCCCGGACCGCACGGCGAGCTGCGCACGGGAGATCTGGCCGTGGTCGCGCAGCGTCCGCACGAGCAGGGCCAGGTTCGCTCGGCGCAGACCGGTTCGGTCCGCCGGGCCGGGAGTGCGCAGCACGGACGCTCCACTTCGTTGAGGAGCCGATCAAAAGTCGGTGTCTCAGCTCACAAAAGAGCCTGAACTACCGCGCATATCGGACGCAATACGCCATCCAGAGCAAGAAGTAAGGGGGACTTTCGTCAGATCACGACAAAAGTCGGTCGCTGTGACGCGAAACTTGGCGGCAACAAGGCGTGGCTGACAACGTTGTCAGACAACCGGATCCGTCGCACGCCCCCGGTGCGGGAGGGTCAGACGACCGTGGAGAAGGCTCGATCGGTGGCCGACCAGGCGGCACCTGTGACACCCGCCAAGTCGCCCAGCTCGGACAGCACGATCGGCAGGTTGCCCGTCGCGAGGGGCAGCGAGCGGCGGTAGACCGCGCCGCGGACCTCGGCCAGCAGCGAGTGCCCGAGCCGGGACACGCCGCCGCCGATCACGACCATGCCGGGGTTGAGGAAGCTCACCAGCGAGGCGACGACGTGGCCGAGCCGCCTGCCGCCCTCGCGCACCAGGCTGGCGGCGGCGAAGTCGCCGGAGTTGGCCGCCAGGCCCACGTCCTCGGCGGTCACCCGGCCGCGGTCGTGCAGGGCGGCGGCGAGCAGCTCCGACCGCCCGCTGCGGGCGAGCGTCAACCCCTCGCGGGCCAGCGCCGCGCCGCCGAAGTACGCCTCCAGGCACCCGACCTCGCCGCACGCGCACGCGGGCCCGAAGTCGTCCAGCCGGATGTGGCCGATGTCCCCGGCCGTGCCCGCGACCCCCCGGTACACCTGGCCGCCGAGCACGATGCCGCAGCCGATGCCCGTGCCGACCTTCACGAAGATCAGGTCCTCGATGGACCGCGCGACCCCGGCGTGCCGCTCCCCCAGCGCCATCACGTTCACGTCGTTGTCGACCGTCACCGGGCAGCCCCACTTGCCCGCCAGCTCGTCGCGCACCGGGTACCGGTCCCAGCCCGGCATGATCGGCGGCGCGACCGGCATCCCGTCGCGGAAGCTCACCGGTCCCGGCAGCCCGATCCCCGCGCCGATCAACCGGCCGGGAGCCTCGGCCAGCACCTCCTCGGCCAGCGCGATCACCCGCCCCAGCACCACGACCGGCCCTTCGCGGACCGCGCACTCCTCGCTCACGTGGGCCAACACCTCGCACCGCGCGTCGGTGACGGCGACGGTGATCGACGTGGCCCCGACGTCCACCCCGAGCAGCCGCAGGTCGTCCGCCAGGTGCACGAACGACGACCGCCGCCCGCCCCGACTGGCCGCGGGCCCACCGACCTCGACCAGCCCGGTGTCCAGGAGCTTGCCCAGCTCGGCCGTCAGCTTCGCGCGGGGCAACCCCACCCGCTCCCCCAGCGCGACCCTGGAGATGGCGCCCTCGTCGCGCAGCAGCGCCAACAGGTCCGCCTGCTGGCGCGACCCGACCCGCGGCTGCCGCGCCGTGCCCGCTGCGCTCATCCCGCCGCCTTCCCGAGTCGCTGCCGATCACCGACCAGTGTGCAGGTTCCCCACCACCCCACGCCGACACGGCCCTCGCCACGCCGCCAGGACGACCCGAACAGCCCATCGACCGGACTTCGACACGGTCCCGACCACCGCACCGAGAATTCGCGACTGAGTGGACAGACGACCTCACCAGGGAAATGCCACCGAAAACGGTTCACGGAGTGGCGCTCCGACAAAGCGGGTCATCGGTCGAGCAGCGCCGTGGCCGGTCGTGGCGGCACTCCTCGTGGGAGGACCTGCGGGAACTGCCGGACGGGTGGTTCGGGCCAGTGCCAATACGGACTGAACGGCCGTGACGCCCGTCGTTTATCAGACGCGTCACTCCGTTCGTCGAAGTGGCGAAACTTTTCCACTCATCCGCTTGCGCGCGGTCCGAGCGGATTAGCGAATTCCGCCTTCTGCGGCGGCCACGCTCGCCAGTGTTTCGGCGAGCACCAGCGGGTTGAGGTAGTCGCGGTAGGAGACGACCAGGCCGTCGCGGACGCGGATCACGGCGATGATCGTCTGGTGCAGGGGCGCACCGGTGGGGAGCACGGTGCCGTGCGCCTCGTACTCGACGATCACCACCTCCGGGTCCGCGGTCTCGTGGACGACCGTGTCGCGGTACTCGTCGAACCGGACGAGGCCCTTCGCCTGCGAGTCCAGGAACGCGCGGAGCCGGTCGCGGCCCTCCAGCCGGCCGGGGACGCCCTCCGGTCGATACGGCCACTCCACGTAGCCGTCCGGGGCGAACAGGTTCACGAACGTGTCGGTGTCCATCTCCAGGCTCGCTCGCAGGACCCGGTCGACGACCTCGCGTGACGTGGCGGCCATGACAACTCCATTCGTTGAACGCTCGTTGATTGAACGACCGTAGAACGAAATCGGCCGTCGGTCAACGGTCGTAGAATGACCACGTGACCGAACCGAGCGCCCGACCCACCAGGGCGCAGCAGCGCCTCCTGAGCGAGGAGCGCATCCTCGCCGCGGCCCGCGCGCTCTTCGCCGAACTCGGCTACGACCGCACCACGATCCGCGCCGTGGCGACGGCCGCCGGGGTCGACGCGGGGCTCGTCATGCACTACTTCGTCAGCAAGGACCTGCTGTTCGCCCGCGCCTCCGAGGTCCCGGCCGACGAACTGCCCGAGGGCACGTCGGAGGAGGTGGCCGAGGCGCTGCTCACGTCGTTGGGCAGGCGGCTGACGGACGAGCCCGCGGCCTCACTGGCGGTGCTGCGCTCGGTGCTCACGAACGACGCCGCCGCCGACCGCTACCGGGCCGCCGGGGAGGCCCGCTTCGCCCAGCTCACCGAGGCGATCCCCACGCCGGACGCCGACCTGCGCGCGAGCCTGCTCAGCGCGATCGTCCACGGCGTGATCGCCGAGCGGTACCTGCTGCGCCTCACACCCCTCGGCGAGGCCTCGCCCGAGCAGATCGTCGACCTGCTGCGCCCGTGCTTCCAGAGCTTGGCGACACCCCCGCCGCCCGCCCCGGACGCGGCGATCTAGGTTGCCCGGCATGGCCGACTTCCAGGACTTCAACCTCAAGCTCGTCGTCGTCGACAAGCTGATGTACGTCGACGGGACGCTCACCCCGCGGTTCGACATCGCCGAACTGCTGCGGGACAAGGGACTCGGCAACGACCCGTGGATGTACGCCTACGACAACGACCTGGCCTACCAGGTCCTGCCGCAGGCCCGCGACCACTTCGAGGCGCTGGAGATCGGCGACGACCTCCTCGCGGGCGTGGAGGAACTGGTGATGGACGGCGGGCTCCGGGTGTACGCGGAGTGCTCGCCGGTCTGGGACGGCGAGGACGACCTGTTCGACGTCGCCGCGCTCGACGACCTGGCGCTGCTGCCGAACCTCCGCCGCGTCCTCGGCTCCGAGTTCCTCGGCAAGACCCTGCGGGACGACCTCCGCGCCCGCGGGATCGCCGCGGACTAGCGAGCGGAGGGCCGTGGTCCACGGCCCTCCGACGCCGTCAGGGGGTGCAGGTCAGCGTGCCCGCGCGCAGGGCGTGGCCGCCGTCGTTCGAGTCGTCGGACCACAGCACCGGCTTGCGACCGGCCGAGCAGGTGGACTGGGGCGCGATGGCGAAGCCCTCGTTGTTGTAGTTCGCCATCCCCGTGGGGCGGTCGTAGACCGCGGTGACGGCGAACTTGCCCTGGGCGTTGAGGTCGAGGACCGCGGTCCGGCCCTGGCAGGTGTCGTCGCACGCCGCCCACAGGTGCCCGGTGGCGGGCTCGAACTCCAGGTCCATCACGCCGGGGAACCCGCTGGCGACAGTGGCCACGCGGGTGAAGCCGCCACCGGACTGGGTGAGGGCGTAGGCGTGGATCGCGCCGGTCGCCTCGACGCCGACGAAGAACAGGCCGCTGCCGTGACCGGGGTAGGACGCCGGGGCGTAGGCCGCGCCGGTGCGCTCGTCGCGGAAGCCGTGCGCGGTCAGGAACGTGTCGGGGATCCAAGAGATGCCCTCGGGCCCGGAGTTGGCGGGCAACGACGGCAGGTCCGCGGTCAGGTTCCACTCCGCGGTGGCGTTCAACGTGGACGAGGTCGCCGAGGTGTCGTAGCGCAGGACCTTGGGCAGGCTCGTCGAGCTCTTGGAGTTGTCCCGCTCGGTCACCACGAACAGCCCGTCGGGCGTGAAGACCACGCCTTCGGCGTCGGGGTCACCGCTGCCGTTGGCGTAGCGCAACGACTTGCCGCCAGCCGGGTCGGGCCGCCACGTGGACCCGTTGGGCGTCAGGCGGTACAGCTTGCCCGGCCCGTTGTTCACCGCCCACAGCACGCCCGCGCTCTCGAACGACAGCCCGCTGAGGTTCTCCCCGAACACGTTGGAGCCGTCCGCGATGGTGACCGCCGAGCCGCCCGGCCACGTCCCCCCGCCCGGTTGCCCGGTGCCGCAGGCGTTGGCCGCGCCCTTGGTCGGGGCGGTCGTCGTGGTGAACGCGCCAACGCCGTCCGCGCAGCGGCCGTACGTGGTGGAGGCGTGGGAGGTCCACGAGTAGGAGTCCACGAGGGTGGAGCCCTGGAACAGCCGCGCCGAGTCCGCGCTGCCCAGCCCGAACGACGGGTCCACGTCCAGCGCCAGGAACGCTCCCGCGGCGAGCGACTTGCCGGAGGCGATCCGGTACGAGTGCGAGTTGTCGTCGTCCCTGACGATCCAGCCGGACACGTCGACCGCGGTGGTCCCGGTGTTGACCAGCTCGACCCAGTCTCCGGGGCTGCCGCCGCTGGACTCGACCTCGTTGATCCGCACGGCGGACTGGGCCGCGGCCCAGGCGGGCGCGCCGGACAGGCCGAGGGCCAGCGCGGTCAGGGCGGCGGTGACGCGGGCTCGTGTGCGCAAGGGGCAGTCCTTCGTCCAGGGGATCGAGCGGGCTTCTCGAACCCTGGCGCACACCGACGGCCACCGGCTGAACACGCTGTGAACACAGCGGGTTCCTCGGGAAGACGATCAGCTCCCGACCAGGAAGTCGCGGGCGAAGTCGACGGCGAGCCGGTCCGGGCCGAAGAGCGGGCCGGTCGCCAGGTCCGCGCCCGCGTCCCGCCACCAGGCCGCCTGCTCCTCCGTGGCGATCCCGTCGACGACGACGGTGATGTCCGCTTCACGCAGCACGGGGATCACGGCGGCCGCGTGGGCCGCGCCCTGCCTGTTCCTCAAGTCCACCAAGCGCTTCGGCACGCGGACCGACCGGACGCCGAAGTCCAGCGCGGCGGCCAGGTCGTCCGGTCCCAGGCCGAAGTCCTCCAACGCCGTCCGCACGCCCGTCTCGGCCAGCACCCCGAGGTTGTCCGCCGCCTCGGCCAGCGCCACCGCCCCGACGGGCACGCCCAGCACCAAGCGGTCCGCCCGCAGGCCGGTGTTGTCCAGCACCCGCACGACCCGTGACACGAGGTCCGCGTCGGAGGCCTGGTGCGCGGTCACGGCCACGGTCAGCGGCGGCGCGCCTCGACCCCACCACCGGACCTGACCCGCGGCGGTGCCGAGCAGCCACTCCCCCAACGGCAGCGCGAACCCGGTCCGCTCGGCCAGTTCCACGCACCGCTCGTGCCCGACCAGCCCGTCCGGCCGGTCCCAGGACAGCACCGCCTCCGCGCTGTCGAGGTGGCCGTCCGACAGCCGCGCCACCGGCCGGTAGCGCACGGCGAACTCGCCCTGCTCCCACGCGCCCGGCATGCCGACGGCGAGCGCGTGCGTCGCGCGGTCGGCCGTGTCCTGGTCGGGGTCGAACAGCACCCACTGCCCGCGCCGCGCCACCTTGGCCCGCCGCAACGCCTGGTCGGCCGCCCGCAGCAGCTCGACGTGGTCCTGGTCGCGCGACGACCCCCGTGCCACGCCGATCGACGCGGACAGCGCCAGGCCGTGGCCGTCGACGTAGACGGGTTCGGCCAACTCCCGGTTGACGGCGGTCGCGATGGTGGCGACGTCCGGGGTGGTCGCCGTGTTCTCCACGAGGACGCCGAACTCGCCGCCGTCGAACCGGGCGACCATCGCCTTCTCCAGCGCCAGCAACGACGTCAGCCGCTGCGCCACGTGCACCAGCAGCCGGTCCCCCGCGCGCCACCCGAGGCTGTCGCGGACCATGCCGAACGCGTCGAGGTCCAGGTGCAGCAGCGTCACGCCGTGCGCCGGGTCGGCCCGCCGGACCGCGCTTTCCAGGTGGCTGCTGAAGAACTGGCGGTTCGGCAGGCCGGTGAGCACGTCGTTGAGCGCCTGCCGGTTGAGTTCTCCTTGCAGCAGCGCCAGTTCCGTGCCGTCCTCGACGACCACGACGAAGTGGTCCGGCGCGCCGCGGGAGTCGCGCAGCAGGGAGGCGGTCAGCGAGATCCGGGCGACGTCCCCGTTCGCGCGCGGTAACAGCTGCGCCTGCCGGACGCGGTCCCGCCCTCCCTCCACCACGGCCCGCAGCGCGGAGCGCAGCTTCCCGACCGTGTCGGGGTGCACGAGGTCGAACAGGGTCGTGCCGGTCAACTCCTCGGCGGTGCGGGAGAGCATGTCGCAGATGGCGGTGTTGACCCGCAGCAGCCGCCCGTCCAAGCCGACGATCACGACACCGCTGGCCGACGACGTGACGACCTCGTCGAACCGCGCCCGGCTCTCCTCGAGGTTCCACTTGGCGTCGCGCACGGCCTTGAGCAGCGAGAGCTGCAACCGCTCCTGCTGCTCCAGCACCTCCCGCCGGATCGCGACCAGGAACCCGGTGGCCAGCGCGCCGATCGCCTTCGCGACGCGGTCCGCGTGGGCGGCCCGGAACCCCGGCAGCGCCGGGAGTCCGCCGCCGAGCACGTCGACGGTGCCGCGCAGGCCCTCCTCGCCGACGTACCCCAGCGCGACGACCCGTTCCCCGATCCGCTCGGCCGCCGCCACGTCGAACGGCTCGGCGGTCACGAGCGAGCACAACGCGTCCAGCTCGCCGCGCAGCTCCCGTTCGAGGTCCTCCGAGGTCAGCGGGATCACCTCGGAGCCGCTCAGCACGTACCCCCACTTGCGGGCGTGGAGCTCCCGCGCGCGGGACCCGTCCGGGGAGGCCGATCCGGGGTCTGGCGCGGAACCTGGCTGCGACATGAAACCTGCTTCGTTCTGGTTGTGCGCCGACCCGCCGCGCCGGAGGACGGGGTCGACCGCGGTCGGGGAACCGGTCCCCCGACCGCCTTCGGTGGTGGTGGACGGGAGGACGTCAGGGCTTCCTGGCGACTCCGCCGTAGATCACCATGTTCATCTCCGGGGTGTCGGAGATGTCGCCGCGCCCGGTCGACCGCCACGCGGCGCACCCGACCAGGCCGGGCTCCTCCAGCTCGAAGTCGCCGAACAGGGCCACCACCCGGTCGTGCGGGCGTTCGGTGAGCTGGTCGGCGCTGCGGCTCTCCTCGATCAGGTCCGTCACCTCGGCCAGGCTCTCGTCCTGCCCGTCCGCGGTGACGTGGGAGATCGCCAGGAAGCTGCCGGGGGCGAGCGCGTCGCGGTACCGCGCCACCAGGCCCCACGGGTCGTCGGCGTCCGGCACCCAGTGCAGCATCATCAGCATCAGCAGGCCGACGGGCTGGTCGAAGTCGAGCAGGCCGCGGGTCTCCGGGTGGTCCAGGACCGAGTCCGGGTCGCGCATGTCGGCGTGCACGATGGTCGCGCGGTCGTTGCCCGCGAGCATCAGCTCGCTGTGCGCCACCGCGATCGGGTCCTTGTCCACGTAGACGACCCGGCACTCCGGATCCATCGACTGGGCGACCTCGTGCACGTTGGCCACCGTCGGGATTCCCGAACCGATGTCGAGGAACTGCCGGATTCCCCGCTCGGTCATGAATCGCACGGCCCGACCGAGGAAAGCCCTGTTCACGCGCGCCGCGGAACGCGCGTCCGGCATCACTTTCGCGACGTGCACGGCGAGTTCGCGATCCACCGCGAAGTTGTGCGCGCCACCGAGCAGGAAATCGTACGTCCTCGCCATGCTCGGAACGGAGACGTCAACGCTCTCCGGAACCCACTCCCGTTGAGCCACCACGACCCTCTTTCGCTTGAGTGGAAGCATCCTATGGGGAGAGCGGTCACGCCCCGCTGACCCATCAGAGTGGTCGAGACCACCTGATCGGACGATGCCGCTTTCCCCTGAATGGCCTTTATGGTGGCACATCCCCTGAGTTCGAGCGAGGAGCGGATATGTCCGTGCCGGTGGCCCCTGGCCGCCTTCCGCTGTTCGGTCACACCGTTCGGATGCTGAGGGAGCGCTACCGCTTCACCGCATCTTTGCGGAATAGCGGCGACATCGTCCGGATCGATCTGGGAACGATGCGCACCTATTTCGTGACGAATCCCTCACTCGTCCACGAACTGCTGGTCAAGAAGGGTTCTTCCTTCCGAAAAGGGGCATTGTTCGACAAGTTCCAACCGGTCTTCGGCAACGGTCTGGCCACGTCGAACGGCGCGTTCCACCGCCGCCAGCGCCGGATGGTGCGGCCCGCGTTCCACGGTGAGCGCGTCGCCCTGTACGCGCGGACCATGGCCCGCGCGGCGGCCGACCTGACGGCGGCGTGGCGGCCCGGCGAGGTGCGAGTGGTCGAGGAGGACGCCCAGTCGCTCGCGGTCACCGTCGTCGGGGAGGCGCTGTTCTCCACCGGCATGGGCGACCACGAGATCGAGGAGGTCGGCCGGTCCACGTTCACCGTGCTCAAGCAGGGCATGGTCCGCGCGCTCTCGCCGTCGTTCGTGGAGAGGCTGCCGCTGCGCGGCAACCGCGAGTTCGACGCGGCCGTGGAGCGGCTGCGCACGATCGTGCTCGACGTGGTGCGCGGGTGGCGGGAGGAGGGCGTCGACCGGGGCGACCTCCTGTCCATGCTGCTGATGGCCCAGGACGCGGACACCGGCGAGGGCATGTCGGACGAGCAGCTCCACGACGAGGTCATGACGCTGCTCATCGGCGGCATCGAGACCACGGCGCTGGCGCTGGCGTGGACGTTCCACGAGCTGGGCCGCAACCCCGAGGTCGAACGGCGGGTGCACGCCGAGGTGGACGAGGTGCTCGGCGGGCGGTCGCCCGAGTTCGCCGACCTCGGGAAGCTGGTGTACCTCAACCAGGTCGTCGACGAGGTGCTGCGGATGTACCCCGTCTGGTTCCTCATGCGGCGGGCGATCGCGCCGGTCGACCTCGGCGGCGTGCCGCTGCCCGAGGGCGCCGAAGTGATCTTCAGCCCGCACGCGCTGCACCACGACCCGACGTCGTTCCCCGATCCCGACCGCTTCGACCCGGACCGCTGGTCCTCCGACCGCGCCTCGACGATCCCGCAGGGCGCGTTCATCCCGTTCGGCGCGGGAGCGCGGGGGTGCGTCGGGAACGTGTTCGCCCGAGCCGAGATCGTCATCACCGCGGCGACCGTCGCGGCGAAGTGGCGACTGGTCCCCGTGCCGGGCAAGCCCGCCCGCGTCAAGTTCACGACCGCCGCCTACCCCAGCCGGATGCTGATGACGGTCGTTCCCCGCTCCTGAAAGTGGAGGTAGTGGTTCGTGCTCTGGTCCCGATTCCGACGATTAGGCGCCGTCGTGCTGCTCGCGGCAGGTGTCGGCCTCACGCCCGGCGCGTCCGCCGCGGCGGCTCAGACCCCGTGCGAGGACGTGCGGGTGCCCGTGTCGATCGACCTGCTGGCGCAGACGATGTACGGCAGGCTGTGCGTGCCGCCGGGCGCGAGAACGCTCCAGGTGCTGGTCCCCGGCGGGACGTACACCAGCGCCTACTGGAACATCGGCTACGCGCCGGAGAGCCGGTCGTACCAGCAGGCGATGAGCAGGGCCGGGATCGCCACCATCGCGGTGGACCGGCTCGGCAGCGGGCGCAGCTCGGCGATGCTGAGCGCACTGGTCACGGTGGCGGCCGACGCCAAGGCCGTGCACGCGGTGATCCAGTCGTTGAGGCCGCGGTTCGACCGGGTGGTCGTCGTCGGGCACTCGATCGGCTCGGCCGTCGCGACGGTGGAGGCCACCTCGTACCGGGACGTCGACGGCGTGGTGATCACCGGGTTGTCGCACCAGATCAACCTGCCCGGCGCGATCCCCGTGTTCACCACGCTGATCCCGACCATCCTGGACCCCGTGTTCCAGGACCGCGGCCTCAACCTGGGCTACCTGACGACGGTCGCGGGCACCCGCTACTCGTCGTTCCACACCCCCGGAGCCACGGAGCCGGGCGCGCTCGCGTTCGACGAGGCCACCAAGGACGTCGTCACGGCGACGGAGACGGTGGGCACCGTGCTGGTGGGCAGCCTCATCCCGCTGTCGCGGCAGATCACCGTGCCGGTCATGCTCGTCATGGGCGGTGGCGACGGCAACTTCTGCGGCCCGCCGCTGGGCGCGGACTGCTCGTCGGACGAGGCGCTGCGCGTGTCGGAGGGCCCGTACTACGCGCCCGAGGCCCGGTTGCGCACGCACGTCGTGCCCGGTTACGGCCACTCGCTCAACTACTCCGCGAACGCCCCGGCGTACCACCGGGCGGTCGTCGAGTGGACCAACGGGCTCCGCTGATCCCGCCGAGGGCGGCGGGCTCCCCGCCGTCCTCGGTCAGGCGGTCGCCTTGCGCGACCGGTAGGCCGCCGCCTTCACCCGGTTGCCGCACTCCTCCATGCCGCACCACTGCCGGTTGCCGCCGCGCGACCGGTCCACGAAGATCCGCGTGCAGTCCGCGCCGACGCACTCCTTGAGCGCCAAGTCGCCGATGCCGCCCAGCAGGTCCACCGCGGAGCGCGCGACGTCCGCCGCGACCGCGTCGACCCCGCCGACCCGCGTGACGCCGTCCGGGGTCAGCCGCGCCCGCGCGGGTGTCGCGCCCGCCTCCGCGTTGACGACGGCCAGGTCGTCCGCGTCCCACGGCCACCCGGCCATGCCCTGGCCGACCAGCCGGTAGACCGCCTCGCGCAGCGCGAGCAACCGCCGCCGCCCCGCCGCGTCGACGTCCGGCTCCTCGGTCAGCACGCCCGCCTCGACCGCCCACCGGGCGGAATCCCCTGGCGTGGCCAGGAGCTCCTCGACGGTGCCGCGCCGCCACTTGAGCGTGCCCACGAAGTCGAGGGCCAGGTTCCCGCTGACGAACACGAAAGTCACGTCACCATCTTGACAGGTGACGCGACGGGGAGGCAATGTCACCGGCCAAGCAGGTGACGCCCGCGGTCGGGAGCCGACTTGATCACCACCGACGACTACCTCTACTTCACCGACCGCGCGTTCGACGGCCTGACCGGCATCGTGGCCGGGCTCGGCGACGACCTCGCGAACCGCAAGCCGGACCTCCCCGGAGCCAACACGCCGTACGCGCTGCTCACCCACTGCCTCGGCGTGGTGTCGTTCTGGGCGGGCGAACTCGTGGCGGGCCGCCACGTCGACCGGGAGCGCGCCGCGGAGTTCACCAGTTCCGGCCCCGTGCGCCCGCTGCTCGACGAGGCCGCGGCGGTGCGCGTTCGGTTCGCCGCCGACGTGCGCGCCGCCGTGCCGAACGCCCCGCTGCGCGGCGTGCCGCCACCCGACTTCCTCGGCCCCGACCGGGACCTCACCCAGGGAGCCGCGCTGCTGCACGTCTACGAGGAACTGGCCCAGCACCACGGCCAGATGGAAGTCCTGCGCGACCACCTGACGACCTGGAGCCGCACGTGACCCCGTTCGAGACCGTCGACCACGACCGCCTGCGCTCTGGGCACGGCGTCAAGTGGGGGTCGCTCCCCCGTGACGTGCTCGGCGCGTGGGTCGCCGACATGGACTTCGGCGTGCCGCCCGCGGTGCGCGCGAGCGTCGTCGACCTGGCCGAGCGCGAGGACTTCGGCTACCCGTTCTGGCGCGGACAGGACCCGGTGGTCACGGCGTTCGAGGAGCGCATGGCCGACCGGCACGGCTGGTCCCCGATCCCGGACCGGACCCGCGTGTTCACCGACCTGATCCAGGTGCTCCAGGTCGTCATCGAGCACACCACGGCTCCGGGCGACGGGATCGCCCTGCACGTGCCCACCTACCCGCCGTTCCTGGCGAGCATCGCCCGGTCCGGCCGCCGGATCGTGCCGCTGCCGATGCGGTGGACCCCGTCCGGCTGGGACTTCTCGACCGACGCCCTCGCCGACCGGCTCCAGGGGTGCAAGCTGCTGGTGCTGGTGAACCCGCACAACCCGACCGGCCGCGTCTTCACCCGAGCGGAACTGGCCCCGCTCGCGGACGTGGCCGAGGAACTGGACCTGGTGGTGCTCGCCGACGAGATCCACGCGGACCTCGCCCACGCACCGCACCGGCACGTCCCGTTCGCCGCGCTGGCCCCGCACCGGACCGTCACGGCGACCTCGGCGACCAAGGCGTTCAACATCGCGGGCCTGCGGTGCGCCGTCGCCCACGTCGGCCCGGACCGGACGTGGGACGCCCTGTCGCGGGCCCCGCTGGACTACTTCGGCACCCCGAGCACGGTGAGCCGCGTGGCGACCGTGGCCGCGTGGCGGGACGCGCAGCCGTGGCTGGACGAGCTGTCGAAGGTGTTGCGGCACAACAGGTCCACTGTGGAGCGCTGGGCCTCGGAGCTGCCGTGGGACCTGCGCCACCACGCCCCGGAGGCGAGCTACCTGAGCTGGTTCGACTTCGCCGACACCCCGCTCCGGGACGTGACCCGCCTGGAACGGGAGGCACGGGTGAAGCTCAGCGAGGGGGCCGAGTTCGCGAGCTTCACCGACGTGGACACCAGCACGTTCGCCCGCCTGAACTTCGCCACCAGCCCGTCGACCCTCGCCGAGATCCTCGACCGGATCGGCGGCGCACTCACGTGAAGCTCGCGCGGTAGTCGGTGGGCGTGCGGCCGGTCAGCTCCAGGAACGCGGCGTTGAACGCCGACAGGGACGAGTAGCCGACCGCGAACGCGATCCGCGTCACCGGTTCGTCGCCCGCGGCCAACTCCTCGATCGCGCGCAACAACCGCAGCCGCCGCAGCACCGCCCGCCAGGTCATCCCGGTCTCGTCCGCGAACCGCCGCGCCAACGACCGCGGCGCGAGCCCGACCTCGTTCGCGATGTCCTCGAACCGCACCGGGCCGCCCAGCCGTTCCTCGGTCAGCCGCAACGCCGACCGCAGTTCCGGCGTCCGCCCCGACGGCACCACGACCGGGCTGGGCTGCTCGGCCAACCGCCACGCCACCGCCGCGAGCGCCGTGAACAGCGCCACGGCGTACGGCGTCAACGGCTCCTCGCTCTCCCCCCACTGCCCGCACTCCGCCACCAGTCCACGCGCCAGCGGACTCAGGTCGAACACGGTCAACGACGACGGCGGCACCGGCGCGAACCCCGTGTCGAACAGCACCGACGCCGTGGTGACCGGCCGCGGCACACCGACCCGGATCGGCCGCCCGGCCCGGATCAACGCGGCCCTGGCGGGCGGCAACACCCACGTCCGCCCCTCCGCCTCCAGCCGCAGGGCCCCGGCGGAGGCGCAGAGCAGGTAGTGGCGCTCCACCTGGAGATCCCGAGTGGGCCCGGCCGCGAACGAGCGGACGAAGCTGTACGCCGGACGGGTCACCACGACACCGATCCTAGGAGCCGGTCACCAGTTCGGCCCGGAACCGCCGACTCACCGGAGCCCCGACCATCAACGGCCGCACCGCCTCCCCGAACCGGGCGAACGACTCGGACCCCAGGTAACCGGCGAACGCCCCCTCGTCCTCCCACTCGTGCACGACGGCCACCCCACCCCCTTCCACCGCACACACCCGAAACGCCAGGTTCCCCTCCATGGCCCGCACCCGCTCCCGCTCGGCGTCCAGGTGGGCCAGGGCGGCAGGACGGTCGGCAACGGCGGTGGTGAAGTCGACAATGGCGATGAACACGCTCAGCTCCTCGTTCGTGGTTGGGGACTGAGAAGATCCTCACCCGCGCCCCGCTCGTCCGGCTCCCGCCGACCGGACACCTTCACGCTCCCAACGGACAGCCGCACAACGGCGTTGACAGGACGGTGATCGATGACCGGCGACAGGGTCGTCCAAGACGCGGACGCGGCGGGACAGGCCAAGGTCCTGCAAGCGGGCCGGGACCTCACGTGGGTCGAGGGCGACCTGGTCACCGGCTCATCCGTGCCCGTGATGGAGTCGATCACCTCGACGCCCGCGCTGAACCGGATCCCGGCGGGCCCACGCCAGTTCGTGGGCCGGACCACCGAGTTGGAGCGCTTGGAGCGGGCCGTGACCGCGTCCGGCCGGGCGGTCGTGGTCGCGGTGCACGGGTTGGGCGGCGTCGGCAAGAGCACGGTGGCGAGCCGGTTCGCCGCCCTCACCGAGGACCGCTACACCCTGGCGTGGTGGATCTCCGCCGACTCCCCGGCCGCCATCGACGCGGGCTTGGCCGCCCTCACCACCACACTGGCTCCCCAAACCGCCGACCTGCCCTCGGAGCAGCGCGCCGAACTCGCGGTGCGCTGGCTCGCCACCCACCAGGACTGGCTGCTGGTGCTGGACAACCTCACCACCCCCGCCGACGCGACCGGTCTCCTGGACCGCGTCCGCACCGGCACCATCGTGATCACCTCACGCCAGGCGACCGGCTGGCGCGGCATCGACACCATCTCCCTCGACGTGCTGACCCCCGCGGAAGCGCTCGACCTCCTGACCCGCGTGGTGCGCACCGACTGGCCGACCGCCGATCTGACGGACGCCGACCGCCTGTGCGAGGAGGTGGGCCGACTCCCCCTCGCCGTCGAGCAGGCGGCCGCCTACCTGGCCCAGACCCGCATCACCCCGACCGCGTACCTGGACCTGCTGGCCCACTACCCCGCCAAGATGTTCACCGCCACCGCCGAGGGCACCGACGCCCACCGCACCATGGCCCGCGTCTGGCACGTCACCCTCGACGCCCTCACCACCACTCCCCTGGCGGGCGACCTGCTCCGCCGCCTGGCCTGGTGCGCCCCGGACACCATCCCCCGCCACCTGGTCGCGACCGCCGACCCCGACACCGTGCACGCCCTGGGCAGACTGGCCGCGTACTCCATGATCACCCTCGACGCCGACGCCATCTCCGTCCACCGCCTGGTCCAGGCCGTCACCCGCACCCCGGACCCGACGGACCCCCACCGCCTCCCGACCGACATCGCCCAGGCTTGTGCCACCACGGCCGCCGCTCTCTCAACCGCGCTCGCCAAGGCCGATCCCCGCCTTCCCGCCGATTGGCCCGCCTTCCACACGGTGCTACCCCACGCACGAGCACTCCTCGACCACACACCTCCCGACGCCGACGTCGGAGCACACTGCGACCTCGCCGACCACGTGGGCCTGTACCTCGACGACCAGGGCGACACCACGTCGGCCATCACCCTGCACACCCGCGCCGCCGACGGCCGCCACCGCCTCCACGGCCCCGACCACCCGGCCACGCTGACGTCCCGGAACAACCTCGCCCACGCCTACCGGGCGGCGGGCGACCTGGCCCGTGCGATCTCGCTGTACGCGGCCGCGCTCGCCGACAGCGAACGAGTGCTGGGCCCGAACCACCCCAGCACCCTGACCTCGCGGAGCAATCTCGCGGAGGCCCACCAGTCGGCGGGCGACTTCGCCCGCGCGATCCCACTGCACGAGTCGATCCTGGCCGAGCGCGAACGAGTACTGGGCCCCGACCACCTGAGCACGCTCATCTCGAGGACCAACCTCGCCAACGCCTACGAGTCCGCGGGTGACCTCACCCGCGCCATTCCCCTGCAGGAGGCGACGCTCACCGACTGCGAACGGGTGTTGGGTCTCGACCATCCGCTCACGCTGGGCTCCCGCAACAACCTGGCAGGCGCGTACGAGTCCGCAGGTGACCTCACCCGCGCGATCCCGCTGTACGAAGCCGTTTTGGCCGATCGCCAACGCGTGCTGGGCCCCGACCACCCCGACACTCTCGGCTCGCGCAACAACGTGGCCTACTCCCAGTGGGCGGCAGGTGACCTCGACCGCGCGATCCCCCTGCTGGAGGCGGCGCTCGCCGAGTGCGTGCGGGCGCTCGGACCCGACCACCCGTTCTCCCTGAGCGCGCGGAACAACCTGGCCAGCGGATACGAGTCCGCAGGCGATCTCGGCCGCGCGATCCCACTGCACGAAGCGGTTGTGGCCGACCGCGAACGAGTGCTGGGACCCCACCACCCCCACACGCTCGGCTCGCGCAACAACCTGGCGAGCGCCTACTGGTCCGCCGGTGATCTCAGCCGAGCCGTTCGCCTGTTCGAGGCGACGCTCGACGACGCCGAGCGGGTGCTGGGGCCCGACCACCGTCTGACCAGGACGATCCGGTCGAACATCGAGAACGCGCCGACGCAACCCGGCAGCGGTACTGCCGAGAGCTGATCTGCTCACAGCAGCGAGGCACCCGTGAATCCCTGGTCGGGCGGCAAGGTCAGGGCATGGGCAATGACGAGAAGATGTTCGACCACCGGCTTCGGGAGCGGTTCCTCAGTCAGCGGGTGCTGGTGCTCGACGGGGGGCTCGACGACGACAACGGGACGGTGCTCGCCACGCAGATGCTGTCCCTCGCGAGTGATGATCCTGGCAAGGACATCGCGTTGTGGATCCACTCGCCTGGCGGGTCCGTGCCCGCGATGTTGGCGATTCGCGACGTGATGCGGCTCGTGCCGTGCGACGTGGCGACGCTGGCGTTGGGGCTGGCGTGCAGCGCGGGGCAGTTCCTGCTGTCCGCGGGGACGCCCGGCAAGCGGTTCGCGCTGCCCCACGCCCGCATCCTGATGCACCAGGGGTCGGCGGGGATCGGCGGGTCGGCCGTGGAGGTGCAGGTGCAGGCGGACGACCTGCGGCACACGCGGGACACGGTGCTGGGGCTGATCGCCGAGGACACCGGGCAGCCGATCGAGCGGATCTTCACCGACTCGCTGCACGACCGCTGGTTCACCACGGAGCAGGCCCGCGAGTACGGGTTCATCGACCACGTCGTCACCGGGCTCGACCAGGTCGTGCCGGTGCGCACCCACGGCCTCGGCCTGCACTCGTCGATCGGAGCGCGCGCATGAGCACGTACACCATCCCCAACGTCATCACCCGCAACGCGGGCGGCGAGCGGATCATGGACGTCTACTCGCACCTGCTGTCCGAGCGGATCGTCTACCTCGGCACCGCGATCGACTCCGGCGTGGCCAACGCGCTGATCGCGCAGCTCCTGCACCTGGAGGCGGACAGCCCGGAGCGGGAGATCAACCTGTACATCAACTCCGAGGGCGGCGACCCGTCCGCGATGCTCGCGCTGTACGACACCATGAGCTTCATCCGGGCCCCGGTCGCGACGACGTGCGTCGGCCAGGCCGTCGCGGCGGGCGCGGTGCTGCTGGCGGCGGGCGAACCGGGCCACCGCTTCGTGCTGCCGCACACCCGCGTGGTGCTGCACCAGCCCGCGGCGCAGGGCCGCGGCACGATCCCGGACCTGATCCTCCAGGCCGACGAGGTGGTGCGGGTGCGAACCCAGTTGGAGGAGATCCTGTCGAAGCACACCGGCCGCGACGTCGAGGACCTGCGGCACGACACCGACCGCGACCGGGTGTTCGACGCCGGGAGCGCCGTCGCCTACGGCCTGGCCGACCACGTCCTCGACCGCAGGCCGTGACCCCTCACGCGGCGAGCAGCACGGGTCCCGTCGGACGCCGCCCCACGGCGAGATCCGTGCCCCGCCGCCGAACCGTGCCCGCGATCCCGGTCAGCAGGTCCGCAAGCTCGACCCCGAGCGCTCCGGTGACCGCCGCGATCATCTCGCTGGACGGCTCCTTGCGCCCGCGCTCGATCTCCGACAGGTACTGCGGCGAGATCCCGGCCTTCTCGGCCACGTCCACCAACCGCCCACCCTGCTCCTCACGGGTGGACCGCAGGCTCCGCCCCAGTACCTCGCGCCACAACGGCTCCGGCTCGGAGGTCTGCTCGCGGTGGAAGGGAAGGATGTCCGCCATCCCACCATCCTGACACCCACGCCCCACCCCGAAACCCCCGTTTCGCTCCCGGCGGAACGGGGCCGACGTCGTCACCGCCGTCCGGGCCAGGTCCGGATGTCGGGCGACTCCCGGTCGCGGGAGTCACTTCACGGGGAACGACCGCATCGTGCTGTACCAGCACTCCGAGCACCGCAGTGTCGTGAGCACGATGGGAGAGCGGCCCTTTCGCACCGCCACGGCGTGGAATCGCCCAGCAGCGGAAAGCGCTTACCTTCGAGCGGCCGAGCAACCGTGAACTTCGGCATCCCGAAGGCATTTCCACCCCCTCGAACCGCCGCCGATCCCCCGACTGCGCGATCGGACCCGAGGATCGCTGAGCCGACCGGGCGCATTCGGGCAAATCGGCGCAAAGCGCATGAACCCCGGCGGAACGGAAGAACTTCAACCCACGGGGAAAGGTGTGTCTGCCCGTTCTGCCCACCCCGAGTATTCCTCCCAGGCAGTCATGCCTGAGTCGTGAACATGCGTGGGAGGGCACTGCATGACACCCAGATCTCGCAGATGGGCCGGTGCGGCGATAGCCGCTGTGGTAGCCGCCGGTCTCGTCACAGCGATCCCGCCGAGCGCACAGGCCGAACCCGAGTGGTCGGCGTCCACCGAGAAGTCCACACCCGTCACGGCGGCGGCGGCCCAGTCGTCCGAACCCGACGCCGCGGAGGAGAAGGCGCTCAAGGGGTCGCCCGCGATCTCCTGGCCCGCGGCCTCCATCACCGACGCCAAGCTGAGCTCGCAACAAGCGTCCGCGGGACCGATCACCGTGACGCGCACGGCGGACGCGAAAACCTCTGCCGACAAGGCGATCCGGGTCGAGGTGCTCGACCGCAGGCTCGACGGGCCGGTGTTCCGGCTCGCGGGCGCGAAGGACGAGCCGCTGAAGGTCGCCGTCGACTACTCCGGCTTCCGCGACGCGTACGGCGGCGACTGGGCCTCCCGGCTCCGGCTGGCCGCGCTGCCCGACTGCGCGCTGACCTCGCCGGACAAGGCCGACTGCCAGGCGACCCCGGTCCACACCACCAACGACGGTTCCGGCACCCTGACCGCGGAGGTCGCGCCGAGCAACGACAAGCAGCTGTTCGCCGTCACCGCCGCGGCTTCCTCCGGGGCGGGCGACTACCAGGCGTCCTCGCTGTCGCCGGGGTCGACGTGGTCGACCGGCGCGTCCTCCGGCGACTTCACCTGGCAGTACGACATGGGCGTGCCGCCCGCGCTGGAGGGCCCCGACCCGGACCTGTCGCTGTCGTACTCGTCCGGCAACGTCGACGCCCGCACCTCGGCCACGAACAACCAGCCGAGCTGGGTCGGCGAGGGCTTCGACTTCAACCCCGGCGGCTACATCGAGCGCCGGTACACCGGGTGCGCCTCCGACCTCAAGGACAGCAGCACCACCAAGAAGACCGGCGACCTGTGCTGGCGCACGGACAACGCCACGCTGTCGCTCAACGGCACCGGCGGCGAGCTGGTGCGCGACGACGCGACCGGCGCGTGGCGGCTGCGCAACGACGACGGCTCGAAGATCGAGCGGGTCACCGGCACCGACAACGGGGACAACGACGGCGAGTCGTGGAAGATCACGTCCAAGGACGGCGTCCAGTACTTCTTCGGCCTGCACAAGCTGCCGGGGTGGGTCTCCGGCAAGCAGGCGACGAACTCCACCTGGACGGTCCCCGTCTTCGGCAACCAGGCAGGCGAACCGTGCCGCCAGAGCACGTTCGACACGTCCTACTGCACGCAGGCGTGGCGCTGGAACCTCGACTACGTGGTCGACGCCCACGGCAGCACGATGAGCTACTTCTACCAGAAGGAGACCAACAACTACTCCCGCAACCTGACCGCCACCAAGGTCAGCAACTACGTGCGGGACGGGTACCTGGAGCGGATCGAGTACGGGCAGCGCGACGGCGCGGTGTACACCACTCCCCCGATCGCCCAGGTCGCGTTCACCGTGGCCGACCGGTGCATCCCCGGCACGCAGTGCGTCACGACGCAGCCGCAGAACTGGCCGGACACCCCGCTGGACCAGCAGTGCGCGAGCACCACGAACTGCGGCACCAAGTACACGCCGACGTTCTGGACGCAGAAGCGGCTGGCGAAGGTCACCACGAAGGTGTGGAACTCCACCGCCCCCAAGGACGTGGACTCCTGGACGCTGACGCACAGCTTCCCCGCACCCGGTGACGGCACGCGGGCGGGCATGTGGCTCGCGTCGATCCAGCGCACCGGGCTCGTCGGCGGCACCGTCACGCTGCCAGCCGTCACCTTCGACGGCCAGCAGATGGCCAACCGCGTGGACGGCATCGACGGCATCCCGCCGATGAACTGGTGGCGGATGAAGGCGATCAGGTCGGAGACCGGCGGCGAGCTGGCGGTGACCTACCTGCCGAAGGAGTGCGCCGCGCCGTCGAACCTGCCCTCGCAGGACGCCAACGCGAAGCGGTGCCACCCCCTCAAGTGGACGCCGGACTCGCTGGACGACCTGTCCAAGGAGCGCACCGACTGGTTCCACAAGTACGTGGTGTCCGACGTGACCGAGAAGGACCTGACGACCGGCCTCGCGCCGGAGGTCACGCACCTGGACTACGTCGGCACCCCGGCGTGGCACCACGACGAGGAGGACGGCCTGATCCCGGCCGAGCGCAAGACCTGGTCGCAGTGGCGCGGCTACGACCGCGTCCGCACGCTCAAGGGCGCGTCGACCGGTGAGCGCGAGCAGGCCGAGGTCCTCTACTACCGGGGCATGGACGAGGACAGGACGGCCTCGGGCGGTGTGAAGGACGTCAAGGTCGTCGACTCGAACGGCGTCGCCGTCGAGGACAGCAACGACCTCGCGGGCGCGGAACGCGAGCGGATCACCTACGACAAGGCGGGCGGGCAGGTCACCGAGCGGTCCATCACGGACCCGTGGGTGTCGGCGCCGACCGCGACCCGCGTGCGCAGCTGGGGCACGACCAAGGCGTACAAGGTCGGCGAGTCCGCGGTGCGCCAGACGGAGGTCCACCCCGGCGGCGGGCAGCTCAAGACCGGGTCGAACAACGTCTACGACGCCAACGGCCTGTTGCAGCGGACCGAGCAGCTGCACGACCTGGCCAACCCGAACGACGACACCTGCACCCGCTACAGCTACTCGCACAACCCGGCCACGGGTGTCCTGGACGTGGAGTACCAGGAGGAGACCGTCGCGGTCGCGTGCGACAAGACGCCGACCATGCCCGCGGACCTGGTCGATGTCGAGCGCACCTACTACGACGACAGCGAGACCCTCGGCGCGGCGCCGCTGCGCGGTGACCCGACCAAGCGGGAGGAGCTGAGCGGGTGGGCCAACGGGCAGCCCACCTTCAAGACGGTCGGGCGCGCGGTCTACGACGTCTACGGTCGCCAGACCGAGGCGTCCGACGTGTTCGGCAGGAAGAGCCGGACGTCGTACACGTCCACCACGGGCGGCCCGGTCACGAAGGTGACGACGACCAACCCGCTGGACCAGACGTCGACCACGGAGTACGAGCCCGCGTGGGGTGAGCCGACCGTCGTCGTCGACACCAACGGCAAGCGCAGCGAGTCGGCGTACGACCCGCTGGGCCGCGTCGTGAAGACGTGGGCGCCGGGCCGGGACCGCTCGCAGAGCCCGAGCACCGAGCACGCCTACGTGGTGCGCACGAACGGCGCGAACACCGTCACCAACCGCACGTTGCAGCCGGACGGCGGGTACGTCACCGACATCGACCTGTTCGACGGGCAGATGCGGCAGCGGCAGAGCCAGGACCCCGCGCCCGGCGGCGGCCGGGTCGTCACGGACACGATCCACGACGCGCGCGGCCTGGAGATCAAGACCAACGGCCCGTACTACAACGACGCTCCGCCGGGGACGGACGTGGTGGTGCCGGACGAGGCGGCGCTGCCCGCCCAGACCGTGTTCGAGTACGACGGCCAGGACCGGCTCACGGCCGAGGTGTTCAAGGTCGAGGGCGTGGAGAAGTGGCGGACCACGCACAGCTACTCGGGCAACCGCTACGACATGGACCCGCCCGACGGGGACACGCCGACGAGCAAGTTCATGGACGCCGAGGGCAGGCTCGTCGAGCTGCGCCAGTACAAGGGCAACTCGCCCACCGGCGACTACGACGCCACGAAGTACACCTACACCCAGCACGGCCAGTTGGAGACCGTGACCGACGCCGCCGGGAACGTGTGGCGGCAGGAGTACGACCTGCTGGGCCGCGAGGTCAAGACGACCGATCCCGACCGCGGCGTCACCGAGACGACCTACAACGAGGGCGACCAGGTCGCGACGCGCAAGGACGCCCGCGGCACGGTGCTGGCGTTCGCCTACGACGAGGTCGGCAGGCAGACGGCCGTGCACGAGGGGTCGCTCTCCGGCCCCAAGCGGCTGGAGTGGACGTTCGACAAGCTGGCGGACGGCACCTCCGTTCCGGGCGTCCCGGTGTCCTCGACCAGGTACGTCGGCGGCAACGCCTACAAGCAGGAGGTCACCGGCGTCGACGCGGGCAACCGGCCGACCGGGCTGAAGATCACCGTCCCGACGTCCGAGGGCAAGCTCGCGGGCGAGTACCGGTTCGCGACCACGTACCGCCCGGACGGCGAGGTCGCCGAGGCGACGCTGCCCGCGGCGGGCGGTCTGGCCGAGGAGAAGCTGACCTACGGCTACAACAGCGCGGGCCTGCCGACCACGCTGACGGGCAAGACGTCCTACGTCACCGGCACCACCTACACGCCGTACTCGGAGCCGCAGCAGGTCACGCTGTCCGCGGGCGGCAAGTGGGTCAAGCGGTCCGCCGAGTACGAGATCGGCACCCGGCGGCTCACCCGCACGGTGACCGAACGGGAGACGACGGGCCGCGTGGTGGCCAACACGTCGTTCTCCTACGACCAGGCGGGCAACATCACCCGCCTGCGCAACCAGCCGGGCTCGGACACCGCCGAACCCGCCGACACGCAGTGCTTCAAGCAGGACTACCTGCGCCGGATGACCGACGCGTGGACCCCCGCCGACGGCGACTGCGCCACCGCGCCCGCGTCGAGCGCGCTGGGCGGCCCCGCGCCGTACCGGCACGCGTGGACCTACGACAAGGCGGGCAACCGGACGGGTGAGACCAAGGTCGGGGCCGACGGGCTCGCCACGGCCAGCACCTACACCTACCCGGCGCCCGGCCAGGCCCGGCCGCACGGCGTGCAGAAGATCACCACGACCGGGCCCGCGGGCACGAAGGTCGACGAGTTCGGCTACGACGCCACGGGCAACACCACCGGCCGGAAGATCGGCGCGGCGCCGGGCCAGGTCCTGGAGTGGGACGCCGAGGGGCAGCTCACCAAGGTCACCGAGGGCTCCAAGGTCACGTCCTACGTCAACGACGCCGAGGGCGATCGGCTGCTGCGCAAGGACAGCAAGGGCACCACGCTGTACCTCGGCACCACCGAGGTGCTGCTCACGTCCGCGGGCGCGCTGGAGGGCACGCGGCACTACGTGCACGACGACGAGACCGTCGCCGTGCGCACCTCCGACGACCGGCTGCACTGGTTGGACCCCAACCACGTCGGCACGGCCGAGCTGTCGATCGACGCGGAGACCCAGGCCGTCACGCGGCGGCGGACCGACCCGTTCGGCGGCGCGCGAGGGGCGACGCCCACGACGTGGCCGAGCCAGCAGGGTTTCGTCGGCGGCACGATCGACGCGGACACCGGGCTCACCCAGCTCGGCGAACGGGCCTACGACCCGGTGCGCGGCCGGTTCGCCTCGGCCGACCCGGAGATCGACTTCGGCGAGCCGCAGCAGCTCAACGCCTACGCCTACGCCAACAACAACCCGGTCACCTACTCCGACCCGGACGGCCGGTTCTGGGTGGTCATCGCCAGGGTCGTGGTCACCAGGGTGCTCGTGCCGGTGGTCAAGCGGTTCGTGGTGCCGGTGCTGAAGAAGGTCGGCAGCTGGGTCGCCAAGAAGGTGTGGTCCGGCCTGGCCTGGCTGGGGCGCAAGCTCGGCATCGCCTGGTCGTGGGTCGTCAAGACGGTGCGGTCGTTCGTGGTCAAGCTCGTCCGCGTCTGGATACCCAAGCTGATCAAGAAGATCCAGAAGTCGAAGATCTGGAAGGAGGCCAAGAAACTCGCCAAGAAGATCGGCAAGAAGTTCGTCCACTACGTCAAGAAGGGGATCAACAAGGTCAAGCAGCTCTGGAAGAAGGCCAAGGAGAAGGTCAAGGAGCGGAAGAAGCCGCGGAAGAAGCAGAAGGAGAAGGCCAAGGAGCCGACCCCGGAGCTGGTCGCGATCGGCAAGAACACCACGACCGGGCCGCAAGTCGTGCGGGACACCGACTTCGAGCGGGTGGGCGACGACGTCCTGCCGCAGAACGGGAAGGCCAGGCCGAAGGGGACGTCCACCTACGACACCGAGGAGAACCTGCGCAAGAACGTCGGTGGCGCGATGTGGCGGCTGCCCAAGGGCACGCACCTGCCGGAAGGCCTCGACTGGGTCAAGGACGACGACCCGAAGGGCCACCACACGATCTACGCGACCCGCAAGATGCCGTTCGACGAGTACAAGGCCAAGATCGAGGGCCTGCCGTGGGAATATGTCAAGAAGGTCAAGAAGGACAAGGGGGACTGATGGCCGACAAGGCGTGGAAGGCGCTGGACCGGGCGACCGACTCGTACCTCCGCGCGGGGGACGTCGTCCTGACCGGCAAGGCCGTCGAGACCCTGCGCGAACGGCTCGGCGCGAGTGATCCCACCGCGTTGCGGCTGATCGGCGACCGCGCCCCGGACCGGCCGGAACTGGTGCGCGAGCTGATGCCGGAGCTGTTCGCGGCGGCGCTCGGCATCACCCCGTACGCGGCTCGGGCCAGGTTCGTCCTGGCCGGGCTGCACCCGGCGGCGCGCGACTCGCTGCTGGAACCGCTGGTGTCGCGGGAGATCGCGGACCCGGACCCGGAGCGGTGGGACGAGCTGCGGGGCCTGGCGATGCTGCTGGAGCAGATCGGCAGGGACGACATGCTGGAGTTCCTGAAGGACGCCGTGCGCGACTCGCCGGAGGAAGCCCTCCGGTGGATCGCGGAGGACTTCCCCGAGCACGGCTAGTCGAACACCGGGGAAGGGGGGTGGTCGCTCACGCGGCCACCCCCCTTTCGCTACGGCTCGATCCGCAGCGCGTACCGCTGGTTGGCCAGTCCGGAGCAGGTCACCTGCACCACGGCGATGTTGTCGCCGGTGCCCGCGCCGGTCACGGTGAGGCACTTGTCGCTGTGCACGATCCGCGGCTGCACGACCACGTCCATCCCGGACCCGCCGACGTAGTCCAGCCGGAACTGCTGGTTCGCCTGCGGCACCCCGGACGGGTCGCACGTGTACTGCGCGACGGCGGCGTTGTCCTCCCGCTTGTACCCGCCGATGTCCAGGCACTTGCCCGAGGACGCGACCTTGAACCGGTAGTACGGCGTGGCGCCGATGCGGAGCAGTTCGAACTGCTGGTTCCCCGCCCCCGCCACGCAGGCCTGCTGCTGGGCGAGGCCGCCGTTGGCGACGTTGCCCGCCGGGACGCCCGCGCACTTGTCCGTGTGCGTGGGCTGCAAGCGGTAGCGCCTTCCCGGCTCCACGTAGACGGAGTCGGCGACGTCGGCGACCCGGCCGGTCCAGTCGGTGCGCTTGGCCGCGAACGCCGTGCCGGTGGACAGGAACGTGTGCAGCTGCCGGTTGCCGCCGCCGGTGTCGTACAGCGTCGCGATGTCACCCTTGCCGTCGCCGTTGAAGTCGCCCGCGGCGAGCACGGTCTTCCTGGCGTCGAAGGTGTTCGCCGCGCCGCTGTCCCACCCGACCGACGTGGCCCAGGTCCCGGTGCCCGCAGTGAACACGACCACCTGCGTGGAGGCGTTGCCCCGGTCGTACTCGGCCACGATCTCGTCCCGGCCCGCCGCGTCGCCGGTGACGTTGGTCGCCGCGAACGTGGCCCGCGCCCGGTCGAACGTCGTCGTGCCGCTGTCCCACTGCTGCACGGGAGCCGCGAAGGAGGTGCGGTTGGACACGTGCAGCCACAGCTTGGTCGCCGTCGCGCCCGCGACACCGCGGAACGCCGCCAGGTCGTCGTCACCGTCGCCGTCGAAGTCCCCCGCGACCGGCGACAGCTGGTTCACGTCCAGCCCGTTCGCGCCGCTGTCCCACTGGAGCACGGGCGCGGCGAACCCGCCGCCGCTCGCGAGGTGCACCCACAGCCTGGTCTGCGCGCCCGTGAGCCCCTGGAACACGGCGAGGTCGTCGTCACCGTCGCCGTCGAAGTCGCCCGCCGCGAGCCGCAGGTGGGACAGCCGGTAGTCGCCGCTCCACGCCGGTTCGCCCTCGGCGTCGAACCGGTTGCCGTCCGAGCGCAGCAGGAACAGCCGCACCTTGCGGTCCGGGTCCTCCCGCAGCACCGCGATGTCGGACCGGCCGTCGCCGTCGAAGTCGCCGTTCGCGCTCTTGACCCGGTAGAGCGGGAAACCGCCGCTGACGTCGGTGTCCCAGCCGACGTAGCCGGAGGAGAACCCGCCGCCGGTGGACAGGAAGTTCCACGCCGCCGTCCGGCCGTCGCCCTGGTCGAACAGCGTGGCGAAGTCCGCCCGCCGGTCGCCGTTGGTGTCGGCCCGCACAGCCGTGCCAGGCACCGCGCGCAGGGTCGCCGTGAGCGTCCACACCGGACCGGACGGGCTGATGTTGCCCGCCCGGTCGACCGCGCGGACGAACAGCGACTTCGTGCCGCCGGACGCGTCGTCCCACAGGGTGATCGGCACGGTGGCCGAGCCCGCCGCGTCGGCGGCGACCCACATGGTCGTCTTGTCCTGCTGGAACCCGTACCGGAACCCGGCGACGTCCGCGTCACCGGTGGCGCGGGTGAACGTCACCGTGCCCAACTCCCCCACCGCCCGCACCGGTGTGCCGTCGGGGAAGTCGGCGGAGGCGACGGTGGGCAGTCCGGGCCGGGTGCGGTCGACGGTGAAGTAGCAGCGCGCGGAGTCGGTGCTCGGCAGGCCCGCGTCCCGGATCCGGGACCGGTAGTTGAACACCTTCGTCGGCTGGTCCTCCGGCAGGACGCCGGTCGGCAGCGGCGACCAGGCGAACGCGCCGCCGGAGGCGATGGTCGGCCCGTCCACGGTCTTGACCACGACGTCGCCGTCGAGGATCTCCAACTGGCCGCGCACGTTGTCGTTGTCCGGGTCGGACGCGATGGCCGAGAACGTGGGCGTGGCGGTGTTGAGCGCCGTCGGGGCGGTCGCGGTGCCGCACGGCGTCGGCGGGACCGTCGTGAAGTTCAGCGGAGGGCGCGGCGCGATGTTGTACTCGACGACGAGCCGGGCGGTCGCGGGGAGGAACTTCTTCCACTGGTTGTTGTCGCTCTCGTTCGGCGCGCGGAAGCCGAACGTCAGCGTGCCCGTGCCGTTGGTCGCGGTGGTCTGCACCAGCGTCTTCAACGCCGTCGAGGAGAACTCCATCGGCATGTCCGGCTGCGTGGTGCCGCAGCCGCCCGCCTCGTTGGCGTGGCCGGACCGGGTGTCCAGCTTGGTCAGCCAGTGGGACGTGGTGTTGTTCCAGGTGACCGCGTTCGCCGGATCGATCGCCCTGGTGTGCCAGAAGTCCACCGGCGTCGAGGCGCAGCCGCCGGAGTGGTCGAGCGTGACGGCGAACCACGTGTCCAGCACCCGCCCGCCCGCGAACGGGGCGGTGTTGACCTGGAAGAACGACCGGTAGCGGGAGGTGGGTGAGCTGTAGCTCTGGTAGCCGACCCGCGAGGTGTCGCGCTGGCTCGTCCAGTACGACGTGGTCGGCGAGTAGGAGTTCACCGACGTCCAGCGGTACTGCGTGGCGCTGTAGGACGGGTCGATGTAGAGCGGGAAGGACGTGGTCGGGGACGTGAGCATCGCCGCGTCCGGCAGCACGGCCAGTTCGCCGTCGCGGACCTCCAGCCCGATCGGCCGGTGGTCGACCTCCGGGACGGCGGTGGCCGCGACCAGCCCCGCCGGGGAGGCGGGCGTGTCCCACATGACGGGGCTGCCGGACACGAAGACCGCGTTCCCGGCGTCGTCGACGGCTGTCGTGGCCCCGTTCTCGCCCGCCACGATCCGCACGCCGTGCCCGGCCGTGCCGTACGTGATCTCCCGCAGGTCCGGGTTCGCCGCCGCGGCGGCGTCGTGCACCACGAGCACCTGGGAGAACCCGTCGAGGTCGGCCCGCACCCGCAGGTCCACACCGGGCAGGACCTCGCGGTAGGTCGCGGTGTCACCGTCCAGGTCGGGCTCGGGCAGCGTGCGCGGCCACGACAGCGACAACTCCCTGCCGTCACGGCGGACGCTCGCCAGCGCGTCGTCCCCGCCGCCGGAGAACCGCACCGGCACGGGCGTCACCTTCGGCCGCACGGCCCCGTCCGAGCCCCGGACGAGCGTCGTGTCGACCGGCGCCCACCCGGCCGCGGTCTTCGCGCGGAACGGCCGGACGAACTCCTCGACCGTCCGCGTCCCGGACGGGTTCTGGAACACGCGGGTCGTCTCGGTCCCCAGCTCCACCAGTTCCACCGGCGCGTCCGGTGCGACCGGCACGGGGTCCGCTTGCGCGGGCGCGCCGACCACCACGCACACCAGCAGGGCGGCACACGCCAGCGGGAGTGCCGCTCGTCTCGATCTCATGCTCGGGTCCCCTCGACCAGGACGAGGACGTGGACAGCGCGCCCCGACACCCGCTGCGGCCCCCAGGCCGTGTCCCCGCAGCGGAATACTCGCAGGTTGGCCGGGCAGCGGAAAGTGTTGTGGTTGTGGGGAAAACGCCGACCGGCGCGGTGGCTCAGGCGGCCGGGCCGCCGCGCATCTCCAGGGTGATCTGGGCCGCGTCCAGGTTGGCCAGCGCGCTCGCCAGGACGTCCGCGTCGAAGGTGCCGTTGTCGCGGGCGTCGAGCAGCACCGAGCGCTGGGCGGCGATGACGTCGAGGCGGTGGCGTTTGGTCACGGCGTACGTCTCCGGGGTGGGATCGCCCGTGGGGTGCGGCGGTTCGTCGACCGATTCCGCGCTCGTCTTGAGCAGGTCCATGATCCGGGTCCGCTCGGCCGTGGCCTGCTCGTCGGCGGTGGCGCGGTCCACGTCCGGCGCGATGAGCCCGAGCAGCGGTCCGATGGTGCCGCCCTGGACCAGCAGGGAGAGCATGGCGACCGCGAACGCGATGAGCACGAGGACCGAGCGCTGCGGGGTGTCGTCGGGGAGGGTCTGCGCCGCGGCCACGGTCACCGCGCCGCGCATCCCCGCCCACACGACCGCGACGCCGTCGCGCCAGCCGAGCGGTTGCCGGAGGAAGTAGTCGATGTCGGCGACCATGCGGGTGATCCGGACCGCGAACCGGTCGAGCTGCCGCTCCGACACCCGCCGCCTGCGGGACTGGACCTCCTGGAAACCCTCGGGTGTGCTCAGGCGCTCGTGCAGGTCGAGGACCCTGTCCCGCGACTCCTCCCGACGCCGACCGCGGCGGCGCAGGAAGCCGAGCAGCGGGGCGATGTACGCCGCGCGCACCAGGATCGTGAGGGCCAGTGCCCCGGCGGCGATGAGCACGGACGTGCCGACGCCCGCGTGGTCCTGCTGCACGTTCGCGACGATCGACTTGATCTGCAGGCCCATCGTGAGGAACACCGCGCCCTCGAGGACGAGTTCGACCGTGCGCCAGTTCTGCGAGTCCGACAGCCGGTTCTGCGGCGACAGGTCGCGCGGCGCGCGGATCCCCGTGACCAGGCCCGCCACGACCGCCGCGACGAGGCCGGACGCCCCGAGGTGCTCGGCGGGCACGGACGCGAGGAACGGCACCGTGAACGACAGCACGGTGTTGACGGCCGGGTCGGTGACCCTCTTGCGCACCACCAGGTTGAGCCACCCGACCAGCCCGCCGACCACGAGCGCGCCGACGACCGAGTAGGCGAACGTGCCCACCGAGCCCCAGAACGAGAACGTGGAGGCGGTGGCGACGATCGCGGTGCGGAGGAGCACGAGCGCGGTGGCGTCGTTGAGGAGGCTCTCCCCGTCGAGCATCGCCACGACGCGTTTGGACACCGCCGTCTGCTTGACGATGGACGTCGCCACGGCGTCCGTCGGGCTGACGATCGCCCCGAGCGCGACACCCCACGCGAACCCCAGGCCGGGCACGACCAGCGAGAAGAACAGGCCGAGCAGCAGCGCGCTGGCGACGACGAGCACGACGGACAGTCCGCTGATCGCCCCGAACTCGCGGCGGAAGTTCATCGACGGCATCGACACCGCGGACGAGTACAACAGCGGCGGCAGGACGCCCTCGAGGATCCACTCGGGCTCGATGTGCGCCGACCCGAACACCGGCAGGAAACTGGCGGCGACGCCGATCGCGACGAGCACGAGCGGCGCCGCGACCCTCAGGCGCGGCCCCACGAGGGTGGCGGCGGCGATCACCACGAACGCGGTCACGATCACGACGAGCGGTTCGGTCACGGCACCAGGCTCCCAGCTCCCGGCGTCGAATTCCGGGACCTCGGTGGCCACCGTGTCGGGTGGACGGTCCACAAGGGATGCCCGTTACGCACCGAACCACCGGCGTGCCGCCCGCGCGAACGCGTCACCGTCCGGCACCCGATCACCGACCCACGCGATCACCCCGTCCGGTCGGACGAGGACCGCGCCGCGGCCGAAGTCCTCCCCCGCCCGTCCCGCCGCGTACCGCACCCGGTCCGCCCAGCCCCGTGCCACTTCGTGCAGCAGCCGGTCGGTGGTGAAGTCGAGCACGACACCCCGGCCGTCGTGCAGCAGGTCGCCCAGGCGGGTGCCGTCGGCGAGGCGGAAGTCCGGGGCGTTGCGGCCCGCCAACGGGTCGGCGTCGCCGAGGTCGTGGCGGATCGACTTGCCCGACATCCGGTCGAACACGTACGTGGCGCCGTCGCGGGTGTCGAGCAGGTCGCGCACCAGCGCCCGCAGCGCCGGGGCGTGCGAACCGGGGTGCAGGGTGGCCACCTGGGCGCGGGACCAGTCGAGCACCCGCGCGCCGACCGGGTGGCGTTCACGGGTGTAGGTGTCGAGGAGGTCGTGCCCGCGCAGCGTCGCCGCGAGCTTCCAGCCGAGGTTCACGGCGTCGCCGAGGCCCAGGTTGAGGCCCTGGCCGCCCAGCGGGGAGTGGACGTGGGCGGCGTCGCCCGCGAGCAGCACCCGGCCCCGCCGGTAGGTCGTCGCCTGCATGGCCCGGTCGGTGAAGGTGGACACGAGGCGGACCTCCTCCAGCGTCGCGTCCGTGCCGGAGACCCGGCGCAGGACCTCCTGGAGGTGGTCGCGGGTCGGGGGCCGCGAACGGTCGAACGCGCCGCCGTCGAAGTCCATCAGGCCGAGGTGACCCTCGAACGGCGTCCGGACGTAGAGGCCCGCGGGCGTCGGCGTGAAGCCGGGGCTCAGCTTCTCGTCGTCGGTGAAGGTGGCGACCAGCGAGTAGCCGGTGACCGCCGGTTCGGTGCCGACGAAGTCGAAGCCCGCGAGGCGGCGCACCGCGCTGCGGCCGCCGTCGCAGCCGACGAGCCACCGCGCCCGGTGCTCGTCCTCGCCCGCTCGCACGACCACGTGCTCGGCGTCCTGCTCGACGCCCGAAACCGCGGCGCCGCGCCGGATCTCCACGCCGAGGTCGGCGGCCCGCGCGGCCAGCACGGCCTCGACGGCTTCGAGGCTCGTCATCATTCCCTCCCCCGCCGGACCGGGGAGCCGGAACGGGAGGGCGGCGAGGTCGATCCTGGCGGGGTCGACCACCATCCCGGCGAAGTGGCCCGCCAAGCGCGGGGGCGCGTCCTCGTCGGGGACGTCGGTGACGCCCGACGCCGCCCGGAGCACGTCCAGCAGCCCGCGCCGGTCGAACACCTCGACCGACCCGGCGGACAGCCCCCGCATCCCCAACGGGTACGCCTTCCACACCGACCCCGGCTCGGGCTCCCGCTCCAGCACCAGGACCGAGCGGCCCGCGAGGCCGAGTTCGCAGGCGAGCAGCAGGCCGACCGGGCCCGCGCCCGCGATGATCACGTCGTGCATGGGTTCTCCTCGTTCAGCGGAACAGCGCCAGGTCCACGGAGTCCCCCAGGGCCCGGTAGCCGTCGTCGTTGCCGTGCACGTGGTCGCCTTCGTGGAAGGCGTCGAAGATCCGGGTGGGGTGGGCCGGGTCGCGCCAGACGGCGTCGAAGTCCAGGACCCCGTCGAACGCGCCGCCGGTGCGGATCCAGGCGTTGACCACCTGCCGCGCCCGTTCCCCCTCCGCGGTGAAGGCGTCCGAGCCCTCGAAGGGCGTGAGCGTGGACGCGAGGACCGGCACCCCTCGATCATGCCCGCGGGTGATCAGCAGGCGGTAGCCCGCGATTAGGTCGTCCGTCGTCACCGGCTCGTCGGTGAAGTCCCTCAGGCGCGGGCCGAAGGACACGGCGAGGTCGTTGATGCCCTCGGACACGATCACGGCGCCGAGGCCCGGCGTCGCCAGCACGTCGCGGTCGAAGCGGGCCGAGGCCGAGTCGCCGAGACCGCCGTTCAGCACCCGGTTGCCGCCGATGCCCTGGTTGGACACGAAGAACGCGGGCCCCGCGCGTTCGGCCAGGCGGTCCGTCCAGCGGCGGTGGGCGTCCGGGGTCGAGCCGACGCCGTCGGCGATGGAGTCGCCGAGCACGACGACCGTCCGCGCGGGGGCGTCCGGGCGCACCTCCACGGCCGACAGGAGGACCACCATCGGCACCGAGGTGGTGCCGCCCCGGACCAGCAGGCACGTCTGCACGCCCATGCCGTGGACGGTGGCGGTCTCGACGGGTTCCGGCAGGGAGAGGCTGACGGTCAGCTCGGCGAGGGCGGGCACGACCAGGTCCACCGGGTCGCTGAGCAGTGGAGCGCCCGCCGGGACGACGGCGGTCGTCCGACCGGAGAAGGTCAGCGGGCGGGGCGTCGACAGGGCCACGCTCGCCGCGCCGATGACGAGCGGTGTCGTCCCGTACTCGTTGGTGAACCGCACCCGCACCTCCCGGCCGCCGCCGCTGACCCGCACCACGTGGCGCAGGGTCGTGCCCGCGAGGGGCGGAACGGGGTCGAACGCCGCCAGGGGTGCGTGCGGCGCCGCGCCCCACGTGCGGACCCAGCCGTCGTCCGGCCGGGTCACCGCTCCCCCGCCGTGCGGACGAACTCGACCAGGTCCTCGGGGGTGGGCTTGTAGGCGGCCTTCGCGGACTGCTCCGCGCTGCGCGGGAACAGCACCCCCTCGTACTCGGCGAGCGCGGCCTCGACGTCGTCGGGATGCGCGGCGAGGGCCCGGCCGAGGTCGGCGCCGTCGAGCATGGCGAGGTTGGCGCCCTCGCCGTCCGGGACCGAGAGGTGGGCGGCGTCGCCGAGCAGCGTCGCCCCCGGAACCCGGTCCCACCGGTGGCCCGCTGGCAGGGTGTAGTGCGGACGGTGGACCGGCGGGGTGTCGGTCTCGGTGATGAGCGCCCTCAACTCCGGCGCCCAGCCCTCGAACTCCAGCGCGATCCGGGCGGTCGCCGCGGCGGGATCGGTGAAGTCGACGGCGGCGAACCACTCCAGGGGTTCGGCGATCACCACGTAGGCGTGCAGCGTGCCGCCCTTCTCCCGGTGGGCGTGGATCTCCCGGTCCGGCGAGAACGCCAGCAGCATCCCGCCGCCGACGACCCGCGCGGCGTCCGGGTGGCGGGTGTCGCCGTCGAACAGGTAGGTCTCCACGAACGACTCGCCGCCGTACTCGGGCGTGGCGGCGGAGAGCAGCGGCCGGACCCGCGACCACGCCCCGTCCGCGCCGACGAGCAGGCTCGTGACGACCGTGCCGCCGTCGGCGAAGCTCACCTCGTGACGGCCGTCGCCGAGCGCGCGGACGCCCTCGACCCGGTGGCCCCACCGGACCGTGCCGTCGGGCAGCGAGTCGAGCAGGAGCCGCCGCAGGTCGCCGCGCTGCACCTCGGGACGGCCGCCGGTGCCGTCGTCGGCCTTGTCGACCAGCACGGTGCCGTCGCGGTCGACGACCCGCATCGCCTGGCGGCCCTCCAGGACGAGGCCGCGGAACTCGTCGAGCAGGTCCGCCGCCTCCAGGGCGAGCTGGCCGTTGTAGTCGTGGATGTCGAGCATCCCGCCCTGTGCGCGGGCCGTCGGCGACGGCTCGGCCTCGTAGACCTCGGACGGGATGCCGTGGACGTGCAGGACGCGGGCCAGGACGAGACCGCCGAGACCCGCGCCGATGATCGTGACCGGACTGTTCATGGTTCCTCCGTGATCGGGACGGGCCAAGGCTGACCCGAGCCGCACACACCGCGCACACACGACGCCGGCACCGGGTTTGGCGACCCGCGCACGGGCGCGCGAAGATCAGGACGTGGACGACGGCGAACGGCTCCGGGTCGCGCTGCTCGGCGTCTTCCGGGTGTCGCGCGGCGACGTGGACCTGCCGGTGCCGGGGGCGCGGCTGCGGGACCTAGCCGCACGGCTGGCGCTCGCGGGCGGCCGGGCCGTGCTGCCCGACGTGCTGGTCGACGCGGTGTGGCCCGAAGACCCGCCCTCCGGTCCCGCCCATGCGTTGCAGACCCTCGTCTCCCGGCTGCGCCGGATGCTCGGCTCGGCGGACGACGTCACGCGGGTAGCGGGCGGCTACCGGCTGGCCGTGGACGAGGCCGACGTGGACGCGCTGCGGTTCGAACGACTCGCCGCCGCGGGCCGTGACCACCTGCGCGCGGGCGACCCGGCCGCCGCGGTGGCCGTGCTCGGCGAGGCCGTGGCGCTGTGGGGCGAGCACCCCGGCGTCGAGCCCGCGGTCGTCGCCGCGGTGGCGCCCGCCGCCGCGACCCGGCTGGCCCACGCGTCGGTCGAGGCCGTGGTCGACCTCGCCGACGCAGACCTCGCGCTGGGCCGTCCCGACCCGGCCGCGACCCGGCTCACGGCCCTGCTCGTCGACCACCCCGTCCACGAGCGGGCCGCCGCGCTGCTGATGGACGCGCTCGCCGCCCAGGGCCGCCAGGCCGACGCCCTCGCCCTGTACGAACGGGTCCGCGAGACCCTGGCCGACGTCCTCGGCACCGACCCCGGCACCGCGCTGCGCGAACGCCACCTCGACCTGCTGCGCACCGAAGCCCCCGTCCCCGTCCGGACCCGGCCGAACACCCTGCCCGTGCCGCTGACCAGCTTCATCGGCCGGGACGACGACCTGGCCCGGATCGAGGCGCTGCTGGCCGCCGGGCGGCTGGTCACCGTGCTCGGCCCCGGCGGGGCGGGCAAGACGCGGCTCGCCGTGGAGGCCGCCCGCCGCTACGAGTGCCGCGACGGCGTCTGGATGGTCGACCTCGCGCCGGTCACCGAGCCCGCCAAGGTCGGCGCGGCCGTGCTCGCCGCGATCGGGCCGCGCGGTGGCGCGCTGGTCGAGGCCCGCGGGCGCGGTGACGAGCTGGACGCGCTCGTCGACCGGCTCGACGGCCGGGAGTGCCTGCTGCTGGTCGACAACTGCGAGCACCTCGTCGACGCCGTGGCCCGCCTGGTCGCCGCGCTGCTGTCCCGGTGCTCCGGACCGCGGGTGCTCGCCACCAGCCGTGAACCCCTCGCGATCGACGGCGAGGCGCTGGCCCCCCTCGGCCCGCTGCCGATGCCGGGGCCGGACGACGACGTGGACCGGGCCGAGGTCGTGGCGTCGGTGCGCCTGTTCACCGAGCGGGCCGCGGCCGTGCGCCCCGGTTTCGCCGTGGACGACAGCACGCTGTCCGACGTGGTGCGGGTCGTCCGCGGTCTGGACGGGTTGCCACTGGCGCTCGAACTGGCGGCGGCCCGGCTGCGGACGCTGTCGCTGCCGGAGCTGGCCGACGGGCTCTCCGACCGGTTCCGGCTGCTCACGACCGGCAGCCGCACCGCGCTCCCCCGGCACCGCACGCTCCGCGCGGTCATCGCCTGGAGCTGGGACCTGCTGGGCGAGCACGAGCGCACGGTCGCCGAGCGCGTCTCGATCCTCTCCGGCGGCGTCACGCCCGCCTCGGCCGCCGCGGTCTGCGCCGGCACGTCGGTGCGGGCCGCCGACGTCCCCGACCTGCTCGCGGGCCTAGTGGACCGCTCACTCGTGCAGCTCGCGCCCGACCCCGGCCGCTACCGCGTGCTGGAGACGATCCGCGAGTACGGCATCGAGCGCCTGGCCGAGTCGGGTGACCTCGGCACGACCCGAGACCTGGCCGCGGACCACGTCACCGAGCTGATGGCCCGCCTCGACCGGGAGCTGCGCGGACCGGGGCAGGTGGCGGCCTTGCGGGTCGTCAACGCCGAGTACGACAACGCGGTGGCCGCCCTGCGCCGCCGGTGCGACACCGGTGACGCCTCCGGCGCGGTCGCCCTCGCCCTCAGCCTGACCTGGTACTGGCGGATGCTCGGCAGGCAGTCCGACGCGGTCCACTGGCTGGGCGTGGCGCTGGCGGTGCCCGGTGGCGAGCCGATGCCCGAACGCGACCGCGCCGAGGCGATCCACCTGCTCGCCGAGGCCGGACCCGTGCCCACGGCGAGCACTGACCACCGGGAGCGGAGGCGGGAGCTGTCCGACCGGCTGCTCGCCCACCCCGAGCCGCCGGACCTGCCCGGTCTGGTCGCCGCGCGGGTGCACGACGACCGGACCTGGCTCGCGTTCGTCGGCCGGGTGGTCGACGGCGACGACCCGTGGCTCGCCGGGCTGGCCCGCCTGTTCCGGGCGCAGTACGTCGAGAACGCGGGCGAGCTCGCGAGGACGCGCACCGACGTGGAGGAGGCGCTGGCCTGCTTCCGGCAGGTCGGCGACCGCTGGGGCCAGGCCGACGCGCTCCAGCTGCGCGCCCAGCTGCGGCAGTACGACGACCTCGACGGTTCGTTGGCCGACCTGCGCGAGGCACGGTCGCTGGCCGACCAGTTCGGCTCGCTGGGTCTGGGCGACGAGGTGTACAGCGACCTGCGCTGGATCGACCTGCACCTGCGGCGCGGCGACACCGACCTCGCGGTCGCGATGATCGACTCGGCCCGCGACCGGGCGGACCGCGCCGCGTCGGAGGAGATGCTGGTCCTGGTCGACGTGCGGGAGGCGGACTTCCGGGTGCGGCTCGGCGACCTGGACCGGGCGCGGGAGCTGCTCGACCACGCCGAACGAGGTCCGCACGGCGGTCTGGAGCTGTCCGGCGACCACGTCCGGACGTTGGCGGGCACCGTGCGGGCCGCGCTCAGCCTGGAGCTGGGTGACCGGGAGGGCGCGGCCGAGGCGTTGGCCGCGGGCTACGCGGCGGCCGTGCGAACCGAGGACCGGCCGATCCTGTCGCTGGTGGCGGTGACCACGGCCGCGCTCGCCGAGGCGCTCGGACGCCACCAGGAGGCGGCTTTCCTGCTCGGGGCGTCGTCACGGCTGCTCGGTGCCCACGACCGCACCGATCCGCGGGTCCTCGACCTCACCCGGCGAGGACGGGCCGTGCTGGGCGAGGACGTGTTCGCCGCGGCGTACGACAAGGGCCACGCGCTGGACGTGGTGACGGCCGCCGCCGAGGTCGACCCGGCCCGGCTGCGCCGCTGACGATCAGCCCGCGGGCTGCCAGAGTTCGACGCGGTTGCCCTCCGGGTCCGTGACCCACCCGAACCGGCCGACGCCCTCGAAGTCCTGCACGTCGGCCGCGACGTCGGCCCCGAGCCCGCGGAGCTGCGCGAGCATGGCGTCCAGGTCGCGGACGCGGAAGTTGAGCATGGTCTGCTGGGTGCGCGCGCCGAAGTAGTCGGTCTCCGCGTCGAACGGCGCGAACACCGTCGGGCCCACCGCCTGCTGCCAGACGCCCTGCTCGTCGGCGTCGAGGCCGAGCGCCTCCCGGTACCACGCCCCCAAGGCCTCCGGGTCCTTCGCGCGGAAGAAGAACCCACCGATCCCGAGCACGCGTTCCATGGCGGCGATCCTGCCGGCGGGCAGGGCGCCGGACAACTCGGCGCACGGGACCGGATGTGGTGCGATCAAGCCCGTGAACCCCGTCGACTCCCCTCGTGGAGCGGACACGTGACCCCGACCGCCGCCGAGCGGTCCGACCTCCTGGTCGAGGCCGCGCGGGACGACCCGGCCCGACGCCTCGACCTGGCCGCCGCGTTCTACGCGCGCAAGCCGGGACGGGCGGACGTGCGCGGCTACCGGCGCGCGGAACTGGCGTTCCTCCAGTGGCAGGTCTCCCGCGGTGTCCTCGCCCCCGTCCGCGGCGACCGGCCGGGCAGCCCGTGGTGGCGGGCCGTCAACGCCGGGCTGCTGCGCGACGCGGCCGAGGCGGACCTGCTCGCGGCGGGCGTTCCGGGCACGCCGAGCCGCCCCGCCGTGGCCCGCTGGCTGGCCTTCCTCGCGGACCCGTCGCCCGCGTCCTGGTACCGGGCCCACAACACCAGCATCGTCGCCGGGTACGTGGAGCACCGGCGGCTCGGTGACGCCGAGTCGCCCGTCGAGCGGTTCTTCCTGGACGTGACCCTGGCCAGGGTCCTGTTCGTCCACGGCCTGGTGCTGAACCCCCGCCTGGCGCTGGGCCGGGGGCTGCGGCCGTTGGGGCGGCTGGGCGATCCGCGCAGGCGCGGCGTGGACGTGTACCTGTCGCTGCGCGACGTCCTGCCCCGCGAGTACCCGCTGGTGGAGCGGTCGATCACGGTGATCCTCGACCAGGAGGACTTCCTCGGCAGGCTGATCGACTACGGCGTCATGCTGCCCAGGATGCAGGCGCTCTACGAGTTCGCCGCGCGCGACCTCGACGAGCCGCGGCTGCTCGACTTCATCGTCGACGGCGACCCGGTGTACGCGTGGCCGTACGAGGGGCGCGAGGCCTGGCGGCCGCGCAAGCACCGGCGGCTGATCGCGCTCGTGGGGCGGGTCACGCCGACCGGCTGACGGCGATCCGGCCCCTCTTCCAGCAGAATCGACCCTCGCGGCACACCGCCGCGGCGGTCCGAGTGAGGATTACCCCGTGCACATCGCGGCAGAGATAGTGGTCCTGGTCGTGACGGTCCTGGTCGTCAGCGCGGTGGCGCGGCGGTTGGACTGGTCCGCACCGCTGTGCCTGATCGCCGTGGGCGTCGGCGCGTCCTACGTCCCCGGCGTGCCCGAGTACCACCTCGACCCCGAGGTGGTGCTGCTCGGGCTGCTCCCCCCGCTGCTGTACTCGGCGGCCATCCAGACGTCGCTGGTCGACTTCCGGCGCAACCGGGGGGCGATCGGGCTGATGTCGGTCGGGCTGGTCGTGTTCACCGCGGTCGGCGTCGGGCTGGTCGCCTGGTGGGTGGTCCCCGGTCTGCCGCTGGCGGCCGGGATCGCGCTCGGCGCGGTCGTGGCGCCGCCGGACGCGGTCGCGGCGAGCGTCGTGGCGCGGCGGGTCGGGATGCCCCGCAAGCTGATCCGGCTCCTGGAGGGCGAGAGCCTCTTCAACGACGCGGCCGCGCTGGTCGCGCTGCGCACGGCCATGGCGGCCATGGTCGGCTCGATCACGTTCTGGCAGGTCGGCACGGACTTCCTGCTGGCCGCCTTCGGCGGGATCGCGGTCGGGCTGGTCGTCGGGTTCGCGACCGCGTTCGTCCGCGCCCGGCTGGACGAGCCGGTGCTGGACACCGCGCTGTCGTTCGCGGTGCCGTTCATCGCCTACCTGCCCGCCGAGGCGATCCACGGGTCGGGCGTGATCGCGGTGGTGATCGCCGGGCTGATCATGGGGCACAAGGCCCCGCGGATCCTGTCCGGCTCGACCCGTCTCGCCAGCAGGCTGAACTGGCAGACCATCGCGTTCCTGCTGGAGAACACCGTCTTCCTGCTGATCGGCCTGCAACTGCGGCGGATCCTGGACGAGGTGCAGGAGTCCGGGCTGTCGTTCGCGATGCTGAGCTGGATCTGCGTGGCCGTGCTCGCCGCGACGATCATCACCCGGATGCTGTGGCTGATCGGGATCGGCACGATGAAACGCCTGGAACGGCGGCTGATGCCGACCAGGGCGAGGGCGAAGGTGTGGCCGTGGCGCTACTCCGCGGTCATCTCCTGGGCGGGGATGCGCGGGGTGGTCACGCTCGCCGCGGCGTTCGTGCTGCCCGCGGACACCCCGCAGCGGGCCGTGCTGGTGCTGGCCGCGTTCGTCGTCGTGGCGGGCACGCTGGCCGTGCAGGGCATGACGCTGCCGCCGCTGATCCGACGGCTGAAGCTGCCGCGCCCCGACCCGGCCGAGGACGCGTTGCAGGAGGCGTCCGTGCTGCACGACATGACCACCGCGGCGCTGGCGCGGCTGGAGGAGATCCACACGCCCGACGACCCGCCGGAGATCGTCCAACGGCTGCGCGACCGGCTGCGGCAGCGCTCGGACTCGGCGTGGGAGCGGCTGGGACGGCAGAGCGCGCTGGTCGAGACGCCCAGCGACGCCTACCGCAGGCTGCGGCTGGAACTCCTGGAGGTCGAGCGCGACCAGTTCCTCAAGGCCCGCGACAGCGGCAGCGCCGACGACGACGTCCTGCGCCGCGTGCTGGAGCGGCTCGACATCGAGGAGTCCATGCTCGACCAGCGCGAGGAGGAACCCGACGTCGAGGGCCGCGAACTGCGCACCCCGGCCGCCACAGCGGGCTCCTGCAAGCACCTGGACCACGAGTGGGTCGACAAGGACCCCAGCTCCCCGGACAGCTGCGCGGTCTGCGTCGCCGAGGGCATGACGTGGGTGCACCTGCGGATGTGCCTCAAGTGCGGCAACGTGGCCTGCTGCGACTCCTCACCGGGCCGCCACTCGGCCCAGCACTTCCACGAGACCCGCCACCCGGTGATGCGCAGCTTCGAACCGGGCGAGACCTGGCGGTGGTGCTTCGTGGACAAGCAACTGGGCTGATTAGCGGATATCGGGAAACACATATGTGAACTCCGGTACCAGTGCGCGCAGAGGTACCGGAGTCCATTACCAAGCGGTATCCCACTCGAACCGCGTGCCTCGAACTCGACTGTCGACCGCCATTCGCAATTGGGCGAGTTCTTGCCTGCACTAGGGCCGCAGCGCGTTCCCGGTCGTGGCGGATCACGACCGGGAAGCGCCGGGAACTGCGACGATGCCCGGAATCCCAGCCCAAATGAGACGTGTTTCAGCGTCTCCATAGGTTCTCTATTCCCGTGCTAGCGTCCCCGCATCACCGGATCCGACGACGACTCCGACGGCGAAGAAACCAGTGAGAACAGGATCGAGGTCGTAGCGCTGAAAAGGGAATTATTCTTCCGAATACTCGGCCCCTTGGAAGTCCGCAACACCGGTGGACACACCGCGGTGAACGGAGCCGTTCAACGCACCGTCCTCGGCTTGTTGCTCCTGAACGCCAACCAGCAGGTCCCCGAGAGCAGGCTCCGGTCGGCGGTCTGGCCGGGCGAGGAGCCGACGACGTGGCGCAAGGTCCTGCGCAACGCCGTGTCCGGGCTCCGCTCGCTGCCGCTGGGCCCGGAGGAGCCGGAGCGGCGGCCCGTCTTCGCCTGGAGCCGGACGGGCGTCTCGGTGCGGGTCGACGCCGACCTGCTCGACAGCACCCGGTTCCACGACCTCGCCGACCACGGCCGGGCACTGCTCGCCGAGGGCGACTGGGCGGGCGCGGGCCGGGTCCTCGGCGAGGCGGACGACCTGTGGAGCGGGACCGTGCTGGCGGACCTGCCGGAGACCGCGGGCCGGTGGCCCGAGGCCGGGGCGCTCACCGAGGCCCGGACAGCGGCGCTGGTGGACTGGGCGACCGCCGAACTGCTGGTCGGCCGGGCCCACTCGGTGATCCAGCGCCTGCATCCGCTCCTGATGGAGGACCCCGCGCGGGAAGCGCTGGCGGGCAGGCTCGTGCTCGCCCTCTACCTGTCCGGCAGGCAGGCCGAGGCGGTGACCGCGTACCAGCGGACCAGCACCGCCGTGGCCGGGCGGGGCGGCCGCGTCGGGTCGTGGACCCAGGAGCTGCTGCGCCGGATCCTGGCGCACGACCCCGTCCTGCACGACGCCCTGGCCACCGTTCTCACCCCGCCGCGCAGCGCCGCGTAGCCGTCCCCCGACGACCGGCGGTGGCGACGCCGTCCGAGGATGGAGACCCCCTTTGCTGGTGCGCGTGCTCGGCCCCCTCGAACTCGTCGCGAACGACGGTCTCGTCCCGCTCGGCGGCGTGCGGCAGCGGATGGTGCTGGCGCACCTGCTGCTCCACGGCAACCAGGTCGTGTCGACCACGCGGCTGATGTCCGCTCTGTGGGGCGACCGGATCCCCTTGTCCGGCAAGAAGGTCGTGCAGAACGCCGTGTCGCGGCTGCGGAGGCTGCTCGCCGCGCACGACGAGGTCCGCGAGGTGCTCACCCTGCACACCAGGCCGTCCGGGTACGTGCTGGCGGTCGATCCCGAGCAGGTCGACCTGCACCGGTTCCGCGCCCTCGCCGAACAGGGCCGGGAAGCGCTCGACTCGGGCTCCCCCGACGTGGCCGTGGCCGCACTGGTCCGGGCCCTCGCGCTGTGGCGCGGTCGGGTGCTGTCCGACCTGGTCGACGGCGGCGCCACGTGGCCGGAGCTGGCCATGCTGGAGGGCGAGCGGCTCGACGCGCAGGAGCAGTGCTTCGAGGCCGAGTTGGCGCGCGGACGCCACCAGGCGGTGCTGAGCGACCTGGTGGCGGCGGTGGAACGCGCACCCGCGCGGGAACGCCTGGTGGGACAGCTGATGCTCGCCTACCACCGGTGCGGGCGGCAGGTCGACGCGCTGCGGGTGTACCGGTCGGCGCGCGAGCGGATGGCCGAGGAGTTCGGCCTCGACCCCGGCAGGGCCCTGCGGGACCTGGCGCGCACGATCAGCGGCGACGGCGGGGCGCCCATGCCGGAGACCGCTGCCGCGCCCGCTCCGCCGGGTGACGACGCTCCCGCCGAGATCAGGAACGTGACGACCCTGCTCGTGCGGCTCAGCCTCGGTGGGCCGCACGTCGCCGACCCCGAGCGGCTGCACCACGCCATCGACGAGGTGGACCCGCTGGTCACCGCCGCGGTCGAGCGGTTCGGCGGGCTGGCGGG
This sequence comes from Umezawaea sp. NPDC059074, assembly GCF_042738955.1. Classification (NCBI taxonomy): domain Bacteria; kingdom Bacillati; phylum Actinomycetota; class Actinomycetes; order Pseudonocardiales; family Pseudonocardiaceae; genus Umezawaea; species Umezawaea sp. NPDC059074. The sequence continues at coordinate 25,257 of NZ_JBHYHC010000040.1, read as the reverse complement.
ACCGCGCACCGGGACGCTGTGGACCGTGTCGTTCGGTGTGGAGCGCGCCCGTGACGACGACACCGTGCGGGCGGTCCAGGCCGGGTTCCACGTCCGGCAGGCCTTCGCCGACCACACCCCGGCGCTCGACGGGGCCGCGCTGCGGATGGTCGTGTGCGACGGGCGGGCGCTCGTGCTGTCGACCCCGTCCGGCCCGTCGATCACCGGCCCGGCGGCGGAGAGCGGTCTCTCGCTGCTGCCGTTCGTGGAGCCGGGCGAACTCTGGGTCAACGGGCTGACCAGGGACCGCGCGCGGGCGGAGATCTCCTTCCGGCGCGCGCCGGTGTCGTTGGAGGCCTGGTCGGCCGCAGGCGTCGCCGGACCGCGACCGGAGTCCGAGTGGCCGCTGCTCGGCCGCGCGCGGGAACTGGCGGAGCTGGACGCCGAGGTGGACCGGTGCCTGCTCGACCGGCGGCCCCGGCTGGTGACGGTCGTCGGCGAGCCCGGTGTCGGCAAGAGCAGGCTGCTGGAGGAGGTCTGCCGACGCCTCGGGCTCCGCTCCGGTCCGCGCGCGCCGACCGTGCTGCGCGTGCCGCCGCGCATCGGCGACACGCCGATGCCCGTGCTGCGGCAGAACGTCTACGCCTGCGCGGGGATCCTCCCCGACGACGCCCCGGAGACGGCGGCCGCGAAGCTCGCCGACGTGGTGCGGTCCGCGGCGAGGTCCGCCGACGAGGCCGACTGGATCCTCACCTCCCTGAGCTCGACGATCGGCGTGGCCTCCCACCACCCCGCCACCGGGTCGGCCGAGCACGGGCGGGTGTGGCGGCGGTTCCTGCTGAACCTCGCCGCGCGCGGTCCCGTCGTGCTCGTGGTCGACAACCTCACCCACACCGAGGACATGGTGGGACGGGTGGTGCGCGACCTGGTCGCCTCCGACGAGCGGGTGGCGCTGCTCGTGCTCGCGAGCGCGAGCCCGGCGCAGTTGGAGGACTCCTCCCGGTGGCGGGCGTTCACGGCGGACGGCGCGGTGGTCGGGCTGCCGCCGCTGCGCGCCGCCGACGTCCACCGGCTGCTGGCGCGCGTGCTGCCGTCGGCGGGCGAGGAGCTGCGGACCGCGCTCACCGGGCTGTGCCGGGGCAACGCCCGGTTCGCCGTCGAGTACGCGGCCGAGGTCGACCGGCCGGGCGCTCGGGCCGACCACGGGGGTCTGGCCGTTCCCGAGCCGGTGGCGCGGGCGTTGGCCGTCGTTCTGGACGGCCTGCGCCCGGTCCTCAAGGCGGTGCTCGTGGAGGCGGCGCTGGTGGGCGACTCGGTGTGGCCGAGCGCGGTGGCCGCGGCGAGCGGGCTGACCGAGGCCGAGGCGCTGCCGCTGCTGCGCGACCTGGCGGCGGCCGGGGCGCTGACCGCGGTCGAGCCGTCGGTGCTGCCGGGGCAGGTGCGGTACGACTTCGGGCACCCGCTGCTGCGGCACGTCGCCTGGTCGTCGCTGCCCGCGTCCCGGCGGTCCGCGGTCGTGGTCCGGGTGGTGGAGTGGCTGGCCCGGTTGGACTGCCCCGACGCCGACGCCCTCCGGCGGCACTTCGGGGAGGCGGTGGCGGCGCGGACGCCGCCTGTCGTGGTCGTGGAGCAGCGCCGAGTGGCCCCGGCGAGCCCCTCGGGCGCGCACCACGACCTCGTGCGCGACTACCTGGCCCTCGTCACGCCGTCGTCGTGGCACCCGCCCGAGGTCGACCGGCTGGTCCGACTGCACCGGGCCGACACGGCTCAGGTCGACGCGGTGCGGGGGAAGTACCCCACCTCCGAGAAGAACTCGGCGTACCTGCGGAGCAGCGCCTCGTCCAGGGGCGGGCACACGACGCCCTGAGCCTCCACGAGCGCGCGGGTGGCGCTCGTGTCGACCGCCGAGTACGCCGTCGGACCGCCCAGCGCCGACTCGAACAGCGCGAGCAGCGGTCGGAGCGCGTTGTCCCGGTCGGCGCGGACGAGCGCCGTCCACTCGTCCCACGCCACCTCGTCGAGCCGGTGGCCCGCCGACCGCAGCACGGCCAGGACGTCGGCGAACGGCACCGGGTCGTCGGTGGACAGGTGGAACGTGCGCCCCACCGCCTCCGGCGACCGCGACAGGGCCAGGACCGCCTCGCTCACGTAGTCGACCGGCACGAGGTTGAGGTCGCCCGCGAGACCGGCGGGGGCCGCTCCGACCTGGAGCATTCCCCGCACGCTGAGCCAGACGAAGTCCTGGAGCTGGCACGCTCCCCGGTCGCGGTCGCCGGAGATGACGTCGACCCGGTGGACCGTGACCGGCAGCCCGCGCTCCCGAGCCCGCTCCACGAGCTGTTCGGCGACCCACTTGCTCCGCCGGTAGCCGGTGCCGAGCGCGTCGAAGGGGCCGGTCGTGTCGTCCACGGCCAGCGGCCGCCCGTCGTCGTGCGGGCCCGCGAACACGCCGACGGACGACAGGTGGTGCACGGCGACGGTCCGGTGCCGGGCGGCGAGCCGCAGCACCTCCTCGGTGCCCACCACGTTGGCGGCCCTGAGGTCCGCGTACGGGAACAGCCAGTTGACCTGCGCGCCCGCGTGGTAGACGACGTCCACCGAGCGGGCGAGGGCGTCGAAGCGCTCCTCGGTGAGGCCGAGCCGGGGTTCGGCGAGGTCGCCTGGCACCACGGAGATCCGGTCCGCGTCGGCGGCCCGCCAGGTGCCGTAGAACTCCGCCGCCGCGCGCACCCGGTCCTCGGCGTCCCGCTGGTCGACGCCGCGGACGAGGCAGTGCACCACGGCGCGGGTGCTCGCGAGCAGGTCGCGCAGCAGGAACGCCCCGAGGAACCCGGTCGCGCCGGTGAGCAGGACCTCGGCCGGGTCGGCGACCAGCGGCACGACCTCGGCCGCCGGCCGGACGTCGTCGGCCAACTCGGCGTCCACGACGGGATCGGCGGCGTCGGCGGTGCTGGGGCCGCCCGCCAGCAGGGCGAGGAGGTGGCCGGTCAACGCCTCCGGCGTGGGGTGGTCGAACGCGACCGTGGCGGGCAGTGCGAGGCCGGTCGCCGCAGCCAGCCGGTTGCGCAGCTCCACGGCGGTGAGCGAGTCGATCCCCACGTCGCGGAACGTGCGCCCGGCGGCGAGGTCGGCGCGCCCCAGCACGTGGTCGACCTGCTCGTGCACGAGGTCGAGCAGCAGGTCGTGCCGCGCTTCCGGGGCCAGCCCGGCGAGTCGGGACGCGCGCGCCGCCACGGGCAGCGCGGACGGGCGGGACGAGGTGCCCACGACCGCCCGCAGCAGCGCGGGGAGGTCGTCGCGGGCGCGCAGCCTGCCGAGGTCCAGCGGCGCGGCGACCACCGAGGCCACCCCGGAGGCGAGGGCGCGGTCGAACAGGGCCGCGCCGGACGCCTCCGTGACGGGCCGGAACCCGCCGCGCGCGATGCGGGCCAGGTCGGCGTCGTCGAGGTGCCCGCCCATGGCGCTGCCGTCGAGCACGTCGGGCGACCAGATGCCCCAGGCGATCGACGTGGCGGCGAGGCCGAGGGCGTGGCGGTGCTCGGCGAGGGCGTCGAGGTAGGCGTTGGCGGCCGAGTAGTTGGCCTGGCCGGGGCTGCCGAACACGCCCGCCACCGAGGAGAACAGGACGAACGCGGTCAGGTCCAGCCCGGCGGTCAGCTCGTGCAGGTTCCGGGCGCCGTCGACCTTCGGCCGTAGCACGGCGGCCAGGCGTTCGGGTGTCAGCGACTCGACGACCCCGTCGTCCAGCACGCCCGCGGTGTGGACCACGGCGGTCACCGGGTGGTCCGGGTCGACCCCGGCGAGCGCCGCGGCCAGCGACTCCCGGTCCGCGACGTCGCACGCCACGACCGCCACCTGCGCACCGTGGCCGCGCAGCTCACGCACCCACTCGGGTTCCGCGCCCCGCCGGGACAACAGCAGCAGGTGCCGCACGCCGTGCTCGCGCACCAGCCGTCGGGCGAGCAGGCCGCCGAGCGCGCCCGCGCCGCCGGTGATCACGACCGTGGCCTCGGGGTTCCAGGCGTGAGAGCCCGAGGTGACGAGCCGGGCGAGGCGGGGAGCCAGCACCCGGCCCTTGCGGACCGTCCACTCCGGTTCACCGGACGCCGCGAGCGCGGCGAGCACCGGGTCGGGGACGTCGGCGTCCGCGTCCACCAGGACGATCCGGTCGGGGTGTTCCAGCAGCACGGACCGGAGCAGGCCGCGAACGGCGGCGGCCGCGAGCCCGCCCGACGTGAGGACCACAAGCGGCACGGCGGCGAAGCGGGTGGCGGCGAGCCACCGGCGCACGGCCGCCAGCACCGCCGCCACCAGGGCGTGGGTGTCCTCGGTGGACTCCACGACGAGCACGGCGACGTCGGGGACCACCGTCGGCAGGGTGTCGGCGGTGAACCGCCGGACGTGCCCGGACCGCGGCGCGGGAGCCGCCACCGGCGTCCACCGGACGTGGAAGAGGGCGTCGTGCGACGGCGGTTCAGCGCGCGGGGGCGTCGGGCGCACGCGCACGAGGTCGACCGTCGCGACCGGACGGCCGGACTCGTCGTCGAGGTCGAGCGCGAACTCCCCCGGCCCCAGCGGGCGGGACCGGGCGGTGACGGCCACCGCGCCCGCCGCGTGCACCCGGACGCCGCGCAGCAGGTCCCGGTCCCCCGCGGGCAGCACCGCGTCCAGCGCGGCGTGCAGCAGGGCGGGGTGCAGGACGAAGTCGGCCTCCCGGTCCTCGGCGGGCAGGGCGACCTCCACGCCTCCGTCGGCGGTCCGCACGGGCGGGCCGCCGACCGTGAGCGCCAGGCGGCCGACGGCGTGGCGGGTCCACGGCACGTCGTCGTCGGCCCTGCTGTGGACGCCGAAGTCCCGCAGGCCGTCCAGGTCCGGTCCGAGGTGGACCTGGACGCGCAGCACGCCGGACGGCGGCGGCACGAGTGCGGCCTCCACCGCGACCTCGTCCACCACCCCGTAGCCGAGCCGGTCCCCCGCGGCCACCGCAAGTTCCGCGCACAGCGCCGGGGTGGCGGCGGCCGTGAGCCAGGAGGCCGGGGACAGCTCGCCGGACACCAGCAGCACGTCCTCCCCCGCCGGGGCCACGGCCGAGTGCAGCACGGGGTGCGTCGAGGTCGTGCCCGCCCGGCGGGGCGCGAGCCAGTAGCGTTCCCGCTGGAACGGGTAGGTCGGCAGGTCGGGCTGCCGCGCGCCCGTCCCGATCACGGCCTCCCAGTCGACGGCGACGCCTCGGCCGTGCGCCTCGCCGACCGAGCGCAGGAACGCCGCCGGTCCACCGTCGTCGCGCCGCAGGGAGCCGATCGCGCCGTCGAGGTGGATCGCGAGGACCGGGCTGGGCGAGCACTCGACGAACCGCGTGCCGCGGTCGGCCACCAGCGGCGCGGCGGTGGCGGCGAAGCGGACCGTGCGCCGCAGGTTCCGGTGCCAGTACTCGGCGTCGAGCCCGGCGGTGTCCAGGACGCCGCCGGTGACGGTCGAGTGGAACGGCACGGCGGCGGAGCGCGGCCGGACGGGGGCCAGCGCGGCCAGCACCTCGTCCCGGACGTCGTCAACGCCCGCCGAGTGGGCCGCGAAGTCGACGCCCGGCACGCGCCAGCGCGCGAGTCCCCGCCGGGACACCTCCTTCTCCACGGCGTCGACGTCGTCGCGGTGCCCGGACACCGTCACGGCGGCGGGACCGTTGACCGCCGCGACCGAGACCCGGCCGTCGAACGGCGCGAGGAGGTCGGCCACGACGTCCTCGGCGGCGAGCACGGTCAGCATCGCGCCCTCACCGCACAGGGGCAGCAGCGCCCGGCTGCGCAGGGCCACCACCCGAGCACCGTCCTCAAGGGACAGTGCCCCCGCCACCACGGCCGCCGCGATCTCGCCCTGGGAGTGGCCGATCACCGCGTCCGGCCGCACCCCGCAGGCCACCCAGAGCCGGGCCACCGACACCATCACCGCCCACAGCGCGGGCTGCACCACGTCCACCCGCTCCAACGCCTCCGCGTCGGCCAGCACGTCGCGCAACTCCCAGTCCACGAACGGCCTCAACGCCGCCGCGCACTCGTCCAGAGCCTTGGCGAACACCGGTGCCCCGGCCGCCAGCCCCAAGGCCATCCCGACCCACTCCGAGCCCTGACCGGGGAACACGAACACCACCCGCTCGGCCGTCGCCGCCGTGGTGACGGCGAGATCGTGCGGACCGTCGTCGGGCCGGACCAGGACGGCCCGGTGCTCGAACCCCGCGCCCACGGCGGTCAACGACCGGGCCACGGCCCACGGGTCGACGTCCCCGAGCCGGTCCAGTTGCGCGGCGCGAGCGCGCACCGCGGCCTCCGACCGCCCGGACAGCACCCACGGGGCCACGCCGTCGAACAGACCCGGCTCGGCCGGGACGGGCACGGGATCGGGCGCCTGCTCCAGCACGACGTGCGCGTTGGTGCCGCTGATGCCGAACGCCGACACCCCGACCCGGCGCGGCCGTCCGGTCTCGGGCCACGGCGTGGTGGCGGTGAGCAGCCGCACCGCGCCGCGCGTCCAGTCCACCACCGGCGTGGGGTCGTCGACGTGCAGCGTCTTGGGCAGCACGCCGTGCCGCAGCGCCAGCACCATCTTGATCACGCCCGCGACCCCGGCGGCGACCTGCGTGTGGCCGATGTTCGACTTCACCGACCCGAGCCACAACGGCTCGTCGCGGTCCTGCCCGTAGGTGGCGAGCAACGCCTGGGCCTCGATGGGGTCGCCGAGCCGCGTGCCGGTGCCGTGCGCCTCGACGGCGTCCACGTCGGCCGGGTTCAGGCCCGCGTCGGCGAGCGCCGCGCGGATCACGCGTTCCTGGGCGGGGCCGTTCGGGGCGGACAGGCCGTTCGACGCGCCGTCCTGGTTCACCGCGACGCCGCGGACCACCGCGAGCACGGGGTGGCCCAGCCGTTGGGCGTCCGACAGGCGTTCCAGCACCAGCACGCCCGCGCCCTCGGCGCAGTTGGTGCCGTCGGCGGCCGCGGCGAAGGACTTGCACCGGCCGTCGGCGGCGAGTCCGCGCTGCTGGGCCATCTCCACGAAGACCCCCGGCGTGGACAACACCATCGCGCCGCCCGCGAGCGCGAGCCCGGTCGCGCCGGAGCGCAGGGCCTGGCAGGCGAGGTGCAGCGCCACCAGCGACGACGAGCAGGCCGTGTCGAGGGTGATCGCGGGGCCCTCCAGCCCGAAGGTGTAGGCGACGCGCCCGGACGCGACGCTGCCGAGCCCGCCGGTGAGCAGGTGGCCGGAGCCCTTGCCGGGCGGCGCGTCCAGGTCGACGTAGCTGGTCCCGGTCAGTCCGACGTAGACGCCGGTGTCGCTGCCGGCGAGGGTGCGGGGGTCGATCTCCGCGCGCTGCAACGCCTCCCAGGACAGTTCGAGCAGGATCCGCTGCTGCGGGTCCATCGCCAGCGCCTCGCGCGGCGAGATCCCGAAGAAGCCCGCGTCGAAGTCGGCGGCGTCGTGCAGGAAGCCGCCCTCGCGGGTGTAGGTCTTGCCGGGGAGACCGGGTTCCGGGTCGTACAGCGCGTCCACCGGCCAGCCCCGGTCGGTCGGGAACCCGGTGACCGCGTCCCGGCCCTCCACCACCAGCCGCCACAGGTCCTCCGGGGAGGCGACCCCGCCCGGCAGCCTGCACGCCATGCCGACGACGGCGATCGGCTCCGCGCGGGCGGACTCGACCTCGGCCAGCCTCCGCCGGGTCTTGGCGAGGTCGGCGGTGACCCACTTCAGGTAGTCGACCAGCTCGTCGTCACTGCGCTCGGGCATGGCGGGTTCGCTCTCCTCTGACGGGGTGCGGCGCGGTCAGCGCCCGCGCCCGAGCTCGTTGTCGATGAACGCGAGCACCTCGGCCCGCGAGGACGTCGCCAGCCGGTCCTCGGCGTGGTCGGGCGGGACGCCCGTGTCGCTCCACTTGGCCATCAGCGTGTGCAGCCGGACGGACAGCCGCGCGCGGGCGGTCTCGTCGTCGGCGACCGCGAGCAGGTCCGCCTCCAGCCGGTCGAGGTCGGCGAGCAGCCGCGACGGAAGGTCGTCGCCCGCCAGCGTGGCCAGCACGTGCTCGGCGAGCTTGCGGGGCGTGGGCCAGTCGAACCCGGCGGTCGCGGACAGCGTGACGCCGGTGGCCGCGTTGATCCGCCGGTGCAGGTCGACGGCGGCCAGCGAGTCGAACCCCAGGTCGCGGAACGGCCGGTCGTCGTCGACCGCCGCCGGGTCGTGGTGGCCCAGCACGCGGGCGACCTGCGCGCGAACCACGTCGAGGACGTCGGGCAGCGTGTCGAGCACGGCCCGCGGCGGCTCCGGCTCGGACGTCGTCGTGGGCGCGTACAGGTTGGTGGCCAGGTCGAGCCAGTAGCGGCTCCGCTGGAACGGGTAGGTGGGCAGGTCGAGCCACGGGCCGGTGGCGGGGAACGCGGCGGTCCAGTCCACGGCGACCCCGGCCTCGAAGGCGTCGCCGAGCCCGCGCAGGAACGTCGTCACCTCGTCGTGGCCGCGCCGCAGCAGCGGCACCGCCACCGCGTCGACGGGGCACAGGCCAGCGAGCACGGCGTCGGGTCCGATCTCGACGAACGTGGCGACCCCTCGGTCGGCCAGCCCGTCGAGCACGTCGGCGAAGCGGACGGTGTCCCGCACCTGCCGCACCCAGTGCTCGGTCTTCGCGACCTGGTCGGACGGCATCGGGATCACCGGCTCGCGCAGCTCGACCGACTCCACGACGGCGCGGAACTCGGCCAGCATCGGGTCCATCCGCCGCGAGTGGAACGCGTGGCTCACGTCCAGCCGCCGTGCCTTGCCGCCAGCGGCCTTCACCTCGGCCACCAGCGCGTCGACCGCGTCCTCGTCGCCCGCGACGACGACCGACGCGGGACCGTTGACCGCGGCCAGCTCCACGCCGTCGACCAGCGTCAGGTCCGCTTCGGCGACGCCCAGCGCCGCCATCGCGCCGCCGTCGGGCAGCGCCTCCATCAGCCGGGCGCGCGCCCCGACCACCCGCACCGCGTCGGGCAGGCTCAGCACCCCGGCCACGTGGGCGGCCGCGAGTTCCCCGATCGAGTGCCCCGCCACGAAGTCCGGCCGGACGCCCCACGACTCGACCAGCCGGTAGAGGGCGACCTCCACGGCGAACAGCGCGGGTTGCGCGAACCCCGTGCGGTCCAGGCGGTCCGGGTCCCATTCGGCCCCGAACAGCTCGCGGATCTCGGCGAACGCCGCCGCGAACACCGGGTACCGCTTCGCCAGCCCGTCCCCCATGCCCGCGCGCTGGGAACCCTGCCCGGAGAACAGGAACGCCACCGGCCGCTCGGTCGCGCGGGCGCTCGCGGACAGCCCGGCGAGCGCGGCCCGCAGCCCCTCGCGGTCCGCGGCCACCACCACCGAACGGTGGTCGTGCGCCGACCTCGTCGTGACCAGCGACCGGGCGAGCACCGCGAGGTCGACGGACGGCGTGAGCGCGTCGGCGAGCTGCCGGGCCCGGTCGAGCACCGCCGCGGCGGACCGTCCGGAAAGGACGAACGGCAGCGGTTCCCCTTCGTGCGGGACGAAGTCCGGCTCGACGGCCACCGGCGCTTGTTCGAGGACGACGTGGGCGTTCGTCCCGCTGATGCCGAACGACGACACGGCCGCCCGGCGCGGTCGACCGGTGTCCGGCCACGCGACGCGCTCCTCGGCGAGCGCGACCGCGCCCGCCGACCAGTCCACCACCGGGGTCGGCTCGTCCACGTGCAGCGTCCTCGGCACGATCCCGTGGCGCAGCGCCTGCACCATCTTGATCACCCCGGCCACACCCGCCGCGGCCTGCGTGTGCCCGATGTTCGACTTCACCGACCCGAGCAGCACCGGCCGGTCGCGGTCCTGACCGTAGGTCGCCAGCAACGCCTGCGCCTCGATCGGGTCGCCCAGCTTCGTGCCGGTCCCGTGCGCCTCCACCACGTCCACGTCCGAAGTGGACAGACCGGCGTTCGCCAAGGCGGACCGGATCACCCGCTCCTGCGACGGCCCGTTCGGCGCGGTGAGGCCATTGGACGCGCCGTCCTGGTTCACCGCCGAACCCCGCACCACCGCGAGGACGCGCCGACCGTTCCGGATCGCGTCGGACAGCCGCTCCAGCACCAGCACGCCCGCGCCCTCCGCCCAGCCGGTGCCGTCGGCAGCGCCCGCGAAGGACTTGCACCGACCGTCACCCGACAGGCCGCCCTGGCGGGAGAACTCCACGAACGTCCACGGCGACGCCATCACCGTCACGCCGCCCGCGAGTGCCAGCGTGGACTCCCGACGCCGCAGCGACTCGCACGCCAGGTGCACGCTGACCAGCGACGACGAGCACGCCGTGTCCACCGAGAGCGCCGGACCGACGAGACCCAGCTGGTAGGCCACCCGGCCGGACACGACACTGCCCGCCGCGCCGGAGCTGAGGTACCCCACCAGGTCGTCGGGCAGGACGCCCGCGCCGGACAGGTAGTCCTGGTACATCACGCCGAGGAAGACGCCGGTGTCGCTGCCGCCCAACGACAGCGGGGCGATCCCGGCGCGTTCCAGCGCCTCCCACACGATCTCCAGCACGATCCGCTGCTGCGGGTCCATGGCCAGCGCCTCGCGCGGCGAGATCCCGAAGAACCCGGCGTCGAACCCGGCCGGGTCGGTGAGGAACCCGCCTTCGCCGACGACGCTCGCGCCGTCGGGGCCGAGCAGCTCCGGCAGGTCCCAGCCGCGGTCGGCCGGGAACGGACCGACGGCGTCGCCCCCGGCGTCGACCAGCCGCCACAGCGCCTCCGGCGAGTCGATCCCGCCGGGGTACCGGCAGCCGACGCCGACCACCGCGATGGGCTCGTGCCGCTCGTCCTCCAGCTCCCTGACCCGCCGCTGCGCCTGGCGGGTCGCGCTCATCGACCGCTTGAGGAACTCCTGGAGCTTCTCCTCGGTGTCCACCAGCCGACCGTAAGGACACGCCCGCCACCGGACGTCCACGAACCGGTATCGGCGGCGTCGCGGGCGTCGATACCGATGGGACACCGACCGGTTCCGGGCCGCCGTTAGCGTCGAGGCGACGAGGCGGAGGGATTGGCGTGAATCGTTCGCAGGAGCAGGCGGATCGTTTTTTCGGGCAACTGATGTCGACGGTGGGGCTGGACGTCGAGTACCGCGCGGCCGAGGGCGACGAACTCGCCCTCGTGACCGCCGACGGCGGCGAGGTCCCGGTGCTCGACCTGATCGGCGGGTTCGGGTCGCTGATCCTCGGGCACCACCACCCCGAGGTCGTGGCGCACGTGCGCGCCTTCCTCGACCAGCGGCGGCCGGTGTACGCGCAGTTCGCCCGCAACGACGACGCGCAGCGCGTCACCGAGCTGCTGAACACCGTCCTGCGCAGGGAGTTCGGCTTCGAGGACGACGGGTACGCCGCCGTGTTCGGCAACAGCGGCGCGGAGGGCGTGGAGATCGCCCTCAAGCACGCGGAGCTCGACCGGGTGTTCCGGATCGGCGCGCTCGGCGAACAGCTCGCCGGGAACCTCGCCGCGGCAGGCGCGGCGGTGGCGAGCGGCGACGCCGTCCTGTCGCCCGAGGCCCGCGCGCTCGCCGGGACGCGGGCCGACGGCGAGGCCGGGGCGTTCGCCGCGCTGACCGCCGTGACGGCCGAGCACAACGCCGCCCAGCTGGCCAAGCCCCCGGTGTTCTTCGCGCTGGAGGGCGGGTTCCACGGCAAGCTGGTGGGCAGCCTGGGGATGACCCACAACCCGCTGTTCCGCGGCCCGTTCCAGGCGCTCGGCCCGACCGCCCGGTTCTTCCCGGTCGACGACCCGGCCGCGCTGCGGGCGCTGGTGGACGCCGAGCGGGGGTCGGTGCTGGACGTCGTGGTCGCCGACGGGGTGGTGGACGTCCACGAACGGCCCGCGCCCGTGTTCGCGGGCCTGTTCCTGGAGCCGATCCAGGGCGAGGCGGGCATCCGGCCGATCACCGCGGAGCAGGCCCGCGCGCTCCAGGAGGTCTGCCGGGAGATCGACTGCCCGATCATCGTCGACGAGATCCAGTCCGGCGCGGGCCGCACCGGCACGTTCTTCGCCAGCGCCCAGGTCGGGCTGCGCGGCGACTACTACGTGCTGTCCAAGAGCCTGGGCGGCGGCATCGCCAAGACCTCGATCACGCTCGTGCGCACCTCTCGCTACCGCAAGGAGTTCGAGGCGCTGCACAGCTCGACGTTCGCCAAGGACGGGTTCTCCACGTCGGTCGCGCTCAAGGTGCTGGAGCTGCTGGAGGCCGACGACGGCCGGGCCTACCGGCTCGCGGCCGAGCGCGGCGCGAAGCTGGTCGACGCGCTGGAGCGGGTGCGCAAGGACTTCCCCGACGTCATCGCCGACGTCCGCGGCAATGGACTGCTGCTGGGCGTCGAGTTCCACGACCAGTCGTCCGGTGCATCGGCGCTGATCAGCGGCAAGTCCGCCGCGGGCCAGCTCGGGTTCGTGATCGCGGGCTACCTGCTGACGGCGCACCGGTTGCGGCTGATGCCCACCGGCAGCTCCCCCAACACCCTGCGCGTCCAGCCGTCGATCTACGTCACCGACGCCCACGTCGACCGCCTGGAAACGGGTCTGCGGGTGCTCTGCGAGGTCCTCGGCGCGCAGGACGCCCTGCACCTCGTCCACCCCGTGGTCGCGGGAGGCCAGGCCGCGCCGCGCGCCGACGTGCGTCGCCTGGCGCCCCGACCACGGCCCACCGACCCGGCCGAGCGCACGGTCTCGCTGGTCGCCGCGGTGTCGTCGGCGGAGGCGCTACGGCTGTTCGACCCGTCGCTCGCCGACCTGGACGACCAGGCGCTGGAGGACTACCTGACCCTGCTGGCCCCGGCCCGCGCCCTGCCGCCGATGCCGCCGGTCCGCTGCGGGTCGGTCGACGTGGTGGTGTTCCCGTTCTTCGCGTCGCGCCACGACCTGGGCGCGGACGTCGCGGGCGTGGTCGGCGACCTCGCCGCCGTGCTGCACGGCGCGCGGACCGCGGGGCTCACCGCGATCAGCCTCGACCGCGACCTCGGGGCGGTCGCCGGGGCCGTCGGCCTGACCGCGTTCCCCGGACTCGCGCTGGACGTCGTCGACGCGGACCTGGTGGCGGTGCTCACCGGCACCGCCGCGCTCTAGCGCTTCCCCCTCGGAGAGGAGCACCCGCCCATGTCGCTCGGAGTCGACCTCGGCACGCCCGTCCGGCCCGCGGTCGAGCCCGGCCGCTGGTGGCTGCGCAAGCTGCGGCCGCACGACACCAGCGCCCGGATCACCCCGTTGACCGGGCAGGCCGCGTTCGGCGAGGTCGCCGCCGTGGTCGGGCTCGGCGCGGCGGGCTGGGCCGTGGAGGCGGCGACCCGGCTGACCGCGGGCGAGCTGTGCGACGACCCGTTCCTCGGCGGCGACCGCACGGCCGGGGCCCCGACCGGGTTCGTGGAAGCGGTGACGCTGTGGGCGGTGCTGCGGCTCGGCGGGGCCGCGGCGCTGCCCCGGTCGCTGCGGGACCCGGTCGTGGCGGCGATCCACGACCGGGTGCCGTCCGGGGTGTCGGTCGACCAGGGGCTGCGCTGCGTCCGCCGGGCGCACTCGCACCTCTCGGCGGCGTTGCAGGACTTCTGCGCCCAGGTCGTGCCCCCGGCCGCGCAGGTCGCGGTGCTGCGCCGGATCTCGGCCGACCTCTTCGACGCCGTCGACACCCTGTCGTCGGTGATCACCAGCGAGTTCTCCGTCGAGCACAGCCGCGGGTCGGCCGGGTCGGCGGCCGAACGGGCGGAACTGGTGCTCCGGGTCCTCGACGGCGAGGACGTCGACCCGGCCACCGCCGTCCGCAGGCTGCACTACGACCTGTCGCTGCACCACCTCGCCCTCGTGCTCTGGTCGCCCGCTCCGGGCGCGGGAACCGGGCGCGAACTGGAGCGCTGTGCCACCAGGGTGCTCGCCGACGCCGGGTGCTCGTCCTCGCTGGTGGTGCCCGCCGGACCGGGCCGGGTGTGGGCGTGGGGCGGGCGGGCCAGCGGGCCACCGGCCGCGCCGAGCCCCGACGCGACGGCCGTCCACATCGCGGCCGGGCTGCCCGCCGAGGGCGTCGCCGGGTTCCGCCGGTCGCACGCCCAGGCGACGACCGCGGAACGCGTCGGCACCACCGGCGTCGGCAGACCCGACGCCCTGCACGACTACGGCGCGCTCGAACTGGTCGCCCTGCTGGCCGCCGACCTGCCCGCCGCGACGGAGTTCGTCGTCCGCGAACTGGACGCGCTGGCGGCGCAGGACGAGTCGACCGCCGCGCTCCGCGACACCGTCCGGTGCTACCTGGACTCCGACCGCAGCGTGTCGGCGACGGCAGCGGAGTTGCACATCGCCAAGAACACCGTGGTGTACCGGATGAAGAAGGCCGAACAGCTGCGCGGCAAGCCGCTGCGCCAGGACCGCCTGCGCCTGCACGCCGCCCTGCACCTGGCCAACGAACTGGGCCCCGTCGTCCTCGGCTGACCCGCCCACTCGCACACCGGTCCCCTTCCCGGCGTCCTCGACTGATCCGTGTCGCCAGTGCCGCCCGAAGCCCTTGTCAGGGCTGGCGGTCTCCTCAGGCTCCCCACCGCTCCAGTCCCACCGGCTCCAACGCCAGTCGCAGTTCGGCGCGCGTGCTGATCCCCAGCTTGGGGAACACCTTGTACAGGTGAGCCCCCACGGTCCGCGGCGACAGGAACAGCCGGGTGGCGATCTGCTTGTTCGTCAGCCCTTCCGCTGCCAGCAGGGCGATCCGGCTCTCCTGCTCGGTCAGCCCCGCGGGGGTGCGGCCGCCGAGTTGGCTCAACCCCGTCGCCCGCAGCTCGTCGCGCGCCCGATCCGCCCACGGCTGCGCCCCGACGCGGTCCAGGACGTCCAGCGCCAGGCAGATGTGCCGCCGCGCCTCGCCGACGTCACGGGTGCGCCTGCGCAACCACTGCCCGTACAGCAGCCGGATCCGGCCGTCCTCGAACGGCTTGCGCCCCGGCGCGGCCAGTGCCGCCTCGAAGTGCCGCCGGGGGTCGTCGGAGACCAGGGCGGTGGCCGCCGACGTCGTCCGCTCGTCGGCACGGGTGTCCGCGATGCGCCGCAGGGCATCGGCGGTCCGTCCGGTGTGGACGGACGCTTCCACGGCGTCCAGCAGGACCCGGCCGCCGAGCAGGCCGTCGGCGGGCACGAGGCACGCGTGGGCGTGCGCCCGGTCGTAGTCGCCCCGCCCCAGCGCGGTCAGCAGTCGGGCGTGGTGTGCGAGTCCGGTGACCGCGTGCGCGCCCGCCGGGTCCGCCCAGCCCAGCGCCGCCGCGCTCAGCTCCGCGGCCCGTTGTCCCTGGCCGCGCACGGCGGCTCCGACAGCGGCCACGGCTCGGGCCAGGGACGCCACGGCTCGGTAGCCGCGCGGCTCGCTGAGCGACACCGCCCGCGCGGCCAAGTCTTCCGCTTCGCTCAAGGCTCCGGCGTCGGTCCGGTCCAGCGCCGCCGTCACCGCGGCGATCATCGCGTGCAGCGGTGACGCCGAGTCGGCTGGGCGCGGGTGGGGTTCTCCCGCCACCGCCGCCCGCAACTCGGCGAACGGCCCGTCCCCGCCGGGTGCCGCTCGGCCGAGGAAGACCTCGGCGTCAAGACGTCCGACAGTGAACCCGCCGTCGCGGTAGGCGAGGTAGTGCGCGCGGGCCTCGGGCTCCGCGAGCCTGCCCGCCTCGTCGAGGCGTCCGTCCAGCCACGACCAGTGCGCCGCGACGGCCCGCAGCTCGCCACGGTCGCCGTCGGCCAGCGCCCGCACCAACGCCGTGCGCGCCAACGGATGCGCGCCGCCCGTGCCGAGCACCGCGCGCACGTCGTCGGGGGTCCGCACCTCCCCAGCCAGCTCGGCGAACACCGCCGCGAGCTTCCCGGTCACCGGCAGCACCACGGGTTCGGCGGGCAGCCCGCGCACCGCGGCCGTGTACTCCACCAGTGCCAGCGGCAGCCCACCGGCTTCGGCGAGCACCCGCCGCCGCAGGGTCGGGGGCAGGTCCGCCACCACGGTCCGGGCGTCCACTTCGGACAGCACGTCCAGCGCCGCGGTGTGCAGCCCCCAGTCCACCTCGCTCCGCGCCGCCGTCACGACGGTCACCCGCAGGTCGCGGCACCGGCGGACGACGAAGCCCAGCACGGTGGCGCTGGCGCGGTCCAGCAGGTCGACGTCGTCGACGACCACGAGCACCGGGCCGTCGGCCGCGACCCGCTCCAGCAGCCCCAGCACGGCGGACGCCACCGCCATCACGTCGGGCGGAGCTCCGGGAAACCGGCCCAGCACCGCGTCCAGCACGGCCCGCGGGTGTCCCATCAGCCCGGTCAGGTCGTGCCGAGCGGCGTGGACGAGGCGGTGCACCCCGGCCAGCGCCAGGCCGCGCTCCGCCTCCGTCCCCTCGACCGCGAGCACCCGCCGTCCGGCCGCCGACGCGCGGTCGGCGGCCAGGCGCAGCAGCGCGGTCTTCCCGACGCCCGCGGGTCCCCGCCAGGCGAGTCCGGCTCCCCCGGTCGCGAGCAGGTCGTCGACCGCGGCCAGTTCCGCGGCCCTCCCCGGCAGTTCGGCCACCGGTCGGACTCAGTGCAGCATCGCGATGGACGGCTTCAGGTCGAGCAGCGCCAGGCTGTAGTCCTCCAGCATCAGCGGGAGGTTCACCATCGCGTGGCGGCTGCCCATGCCGAGGTCGCGCCAGTGCCGCTGCAACGGGTTGGCCAGCGCGAAGCTGCCGACCCCGCCGACGTCGAGCAGCTTCTCCACGCCCTCGCGGGCCCGCTGCAACGCGGTCGCCATGTGCATCCGGATGCGGGCCCGCTCGACCCACTCCAGCCCGACCGGGCTCAGCCGCTCGGCGTCGAGCGCGTCCGCCACCAGGCGCATGTGCAGGAACGCCGTGTCGATGAGGTGGGTGGCCTCGGCCAGCCACAGCCGCAACGCGGGCGAGTCGGTCTTGTTCTGGTAGGTCGTGTAGGACACCGGCCGCTTCTTCTCCAGCGACGTCCTGGTGAGGTCGAGCGCGCCCTGCGCGGTGCCGACGATCGACGCCATCGAGATCAGGTTGCCGCCGATCAGCCCGGACGGCCGGTAGTACTCGCTGAGCTGCTCGGTGAACTTCTGGTCGTAGCGCTCGGTCAGCGAGTGGTCGTGCTCGATCATCCGCGAGTCGGGGACGAACAGCCGGTCCGCCACCACGGTCTGGGTGCCGGTGCCCGACATGCCCGCCACGTGCCAGGTGTCCTCGATCGTCGCGCCCGCCAACGGGATCAGCACCGTCACGGCCCGCGTGATCGTGCCGTCCGGGGCCTCGATCGGGACGGCCAGCAGCATCGCCCAGTCGGCGATCTGGGAGTTGGTGCTCCACGGGAACCGGCCGCTGAACTCGACGCCGCCGTCCACGACCGTCGCGCGGGACTCCGGGGTCGCCACGGTGGTGATCACCATCGCGTCCGCGTTGGCGTCGAACATCTCCTTCAGCACGTGCGGGGGCATCAGCTTCGCGAGGTCGGTCGACCCCGCGTCGTTGGCCACGGTCCACCCGGTCGACGCGCACCCCCGGCTCAGCTCGAACACCAGCTCCAGCTGCGTCCGCAGGCCGACGTCGTACCCGCCGAACTCGGCGGGCGTGGTGAGCCGGAACATCCCCGCCTCGCGCAGCGCGTCCAGCACCTCCGGCACCACGTTGCGCGCCTGCTCGGTCTTGGCCGCGTTGGCGCGCAGCAGGGGGACGAGCGCGCGGGCCCGGTCGAGCAGTTCGTCGGTACCGGGCACGGGAGCGGCGGTCATGGTTCCTCCGGGGTTGGGTGGTGCGGTCCGGTCACGGGTCGAGTCAACCGGCCGCGGCACCCGCCGCGTTCGCGCCGGGACGCCAACATCGGCGGCCGTTTCTGGTGCTGCGACACCAAGCGCGGTCTCACGGCGCGCCGAACTCCCGCTCCGCCAACGCGAACAGGTCGTCGACCGTCGTGGCCGCCTCGATGTCCAGGTCGTCGTCCGGGGTGTCCCAGGTGGCCAGCAGGACCCGCAGCCTGCCGAGCGCGGCCGTCCGGTCGGGACGGTCCGCCGCGGTCAGCGCCCGTTCGAACCGGTCCAGTTCGCCGAGCAGCGGCGCGGGTTCCGGCTCGGCGGGGGTGACCAGGTCGGCCAGGTGCGCGGCGAGCCCGGCGGGTGTGGGGAAGTCGAAGACGGCCGTGGCGGGCAGCGCCACCCCGGTCGCCGCCGTCAGCCGGTTGCGCAGTTCGACGGCCATCAGCGAGTCGAACCCCAGCTCGCTGAACGGCCGCGCGGCGGGCACCTCACTCGCGCCGACGACCGCGGCCGCGGCGGCGCGCACGACGTCGAGCAGCACCCGGCCGCGGTCCTCGGCGGTCATCCCGGCCAGCCTGCGGACCAGGTGTCCGCTCTCCCGCCGTGACGGGCCCTGGCGGACCAGTCCGGCCCACAGCGCGGGCACGCCGCCCGGCCGGTCGCGCACCCCGGCCGCCGCCCAGGTCAGCGCCAGCACCGCCGGACGGCCACCGGCACGCGCGAGGTCGAACAGGCGCAATCCTTGGTCGGACGGCAGGGGTGTCATGCCCTGTCCGCTCAGCCGCGCGCGGTCCGCCCGGCCGAGGTGGCTCGTCAGGCCACTGGCCTGGTCCCAGAACCCCCAGCCGACCGACAGCGCGGGCAGGCCCAACGCATGGCGGTGGGCGGCGAGGCCGTCCAGGAACGCGTTGCCCGCGGCGTAGTTGGTCTGCCCGGCGCTGCCGAGGGTCGCCGCGGCCGAGGAGAACAGCACGAACGCGGACAGGTCGAGGTGCGCGGTCAGCTCGTGCAGGTGCCAGGCGGCGTCGACCTTGGGCCGCAGCACCGCGGCCAGCCGGTCGGGCGTCAGCGACTCCACCAGCCCGTCGTCCAGCACCCCCGCGGCGTGCACGACGGCCCGCAGGGTCGGCAGCCCCGCCACGACCGCCGCCAGCGCGGCCCGGTCGGTCACGTCGCAGGCGACGACGTCGACACGGGCGTCCAGTTCGGGCACGGGACCGCCGGACCGGGACAGCAGCACGACGTGCCGGACACCGTGGTCCTGGACGAGGTGGCGGGCCAGCAGCGTGCCGAGCACGCCGGTGCCGCCGGTGATCAGCACCGTCCCGTCCCACGCGACCGGCTCGGCCGCGAGCGCCGCCCGCGCCAGCCTCGGCGTCCACGCGACACCGTCCCGAACGGCGACCTGGGGTTCGCCGGGCACGACCAGCACCTCGTCGTGGGTGTCCACGAGCACGAACCGGTCGGGGTGCTCCTCCTGGGCCGCTCGCACGAGCCCCCACACGGCCGCGTGCGCCGGATCGACGTCACCACCGGACGGCGACACCGCGTCCCGCGTCACCACGGCCAGCGGAGCCCCCGTCGAGTCGGCCAAGCGATCTTGGACGGCCGCCAGAGTCGCGGCGACCACGTGGTGGGTCCGCTCCACCAGGTCGCCGGTTCCGGCGGGCACGGTGAAGACGTCGGAGGCTTCGCCGGACGAGGGCGCGGCGGTCCACGCGACCTCCAGCAGCGAGTCCGACCGGCCGCCGCGCAACTGGTCCGCGGTCACCGGCCGGAATGCCAGCGCGGCCACCGTCAGCACCGGCGAACCCGCGCCGTCCGCGACGCCCACCGACAGCGCCCCCGGACCGGCCGGAGCCAGCCGGACACGGATGGACCGGCTCGCGACGCCGTGCCGCACGACGCCCGACCACGAGAACGGCAGCACCACCGGTCCCTCGCGGCCCGCGGCGGTGGCGTGCAGGGCGGCGTCGAGCAGCGCCGGGTGCGGCGCGAACCCGCCCGACTCGACCGGGTCGGGCAGAGCCACCTCGGCGAACACCTCGTCGGCCCGCCGCCACACCCGCCGCAGGCCCCGGAACGCCGGTCCGTAGCCGTAGCCGGTGGCGTCCAGGTCGTCGTAGAGGTCCGCCACGTCCACCTCGACCGCGTCCTCGGGCGGCCACGTCCACGCGTCGAACGGCTCGGCCCGGTCGACCGACGCCAGGACACCGGTCGCGTGCCGGACCCATTCGCCGTGCGACCACGAGTGCACGGCGAACGTCCGCCGGTCCTCCTCGATCGCGATCTGCACCGGCACCGCGGCCGGACCGTCCAGCACCAGGGGAACGCCCAGCACCAGCTCCTCCACGGCGTCGTGGCCGACCTCGGCCGCGGCCCGCAGGGCGAGTTCCACGAACAGGGCGGCCGGGACGACGACCCGGCCGAACACCGCGTGATCGGCCAGCCAGGGAAGGGTGGTCGTCGACAGGCCGCCGGTGAGGAGCACCGACCGCCCTTCGGCGTGGTGGACGGCGGCGGCCAGCACCGGGTGCTCCAGCGCCGTCAGCCCCGCCGCGGCGAGGTCGGCGGCCTGCGGTGTCGGGTCGAGCCAGAACCGCTCGCGCTGGAACGGGTACGTCGGCAGCTCGGCGCGCGGGCCCTCACCGACGACGGCGGCCCAGTCCACCGCCATGCCCCGCAGGTGGGCCTCGGCCAGCGAGCGGACGAACCGGTCGACACCGCCGTCGTCGCGGTGCAGGGAGCCGACGACCGGGCCGACGCCGTCCAAGTGCACGCCCAGCACGGGGTGTGGACCGCATTCGACGAACACCGCGGACCCCAGTCCCCGCACCGCGTCGGCGAACCGGACCGGCTCGCGCAGGTTGCGGAACCAGTACTCCGGGCCGAGGTCTTCCGGGTCGACCGGCCCGCCGGTCACGGTCGAGTGGAACGGCACGCCGGCCGCGCGCGGGGTGATCCCGGCGAACGCCGCCAGCAGGTCCGCGCGCAGGGCGTCCACCTGCGCCGAGTGGCCCGCGAAGTCGACGCCCGGCACCCGCCACCGCATCCGGCCCTCGCGGGACACCACGGCCTCGAACGCGGCGAGGTCGTCGATCCCGCCGGACACGGTCGTGGCGGACGGGCTGTTGATCGCCGCGAGCGACACTCCCCCGGTGAGCAGCGCCGTCACCTGGTCGACCGGGGCCAGCACCGTGAGCATCCCGCCCTTCCCGCGCAAGGGAACCAACGCCCGACTGCGCAGCGCCACGATCCGCGCACCGTCCTCAAGGGACAGCGCCCCGGCCACCACCGCCGCCGCGATCTCACCTTGGGAGTGCCCCACCACCGCGTCCGGCTCGACCCCGCACGCCCGCCACAACCGGGCCAGCGACACCATCACCGCCCACAACGCGGGCTGAACCACCTCCACCCGCGTCAACGCCTCCGCGTCGGCGAGGGCGTCCCGCAGTTCCCAGTCCACGAACGGCCTCAACGCCGCCGCGCACTCGTCCAGCGCCGCCGCGAACACCGGGACCTCCGCGGCCAGCCCCAAAGCCATCCCGACCCACTCCGAGCCTTGGCCGGGGAACACGAACACCACTCGTTCGGCGGTCTCCGCCGCCACGGCGAGGTCGTCGGTTCCCAGGACGACGGCCCGGTGCTCGAACCCCGCGCCCACGGCGAGCAGCGACCGCGCGACGGCCGCCGGGTCGGCGTCCACGTGCTCCACCTGGGCGGCACGGGCCCGCACGGCGGCCTCCGACCGGCCGGACAGCACCCACGGCGACACTCCGGGCAGGACACCGGGGACGGTCGCGACCTCCGGCGGCTCCGGCGCGTCCTCCAGGACCACGTGGGCGTTCGTGCCGCTGACGCCGAACGCGGACACCCCGGCCCGCCGCGGCCGGTCCCCCGGCCACGGCACCGGTTCGGCCGCCACGCGCACCGCTCCCGACCCCCAGTCGACCACCGGTGTCGGCTCGGCCACGTGCAGCGTCTTCGGCAGCACGCCGTGCCGCATCCCCAGCACGACCTTGATCACGCCCGCCACGCCCGCGGCGGCCTGGGTGTGGCCCAGGTTGGACTTGACCGAGCCGAGCCACACCGGGTCCTCCCGCCGCTGCCCGTAGGTCGCGAGCAGGGCGTTGGCCTCGATCGGGTCGCCGAGCCGGGTCCCGGTCCCGTGCGCCTCCACCACGTCCACGTCCGAGGTGGACAGTCCGGCGTCGGCGAGCGCCGCCCGGATCACCCGTTCCTGGGCGGGACCGTTCGGGGCGGTGAGCCCGTTGGACGCCCCGTCCTGGTTCACCGCGGAGCCCCGCACCACCGCGAGCACCGGGTGGCCCAGCCGCCGGGCGTCCGACAGCCGTTCCACCAGCAGCATCCCGGCCCCCTCCGACCAGCCGGTGCCGTCGGCGTCCGAGGAGAACGCCCGGCAGCGGCCGTCGTTGGCGAGGCCGCCCTGGCGCTCGAACTCGACGTACGGGGTGGCGGTCGCCATGACGGTCACGCCGCCCGCGAGCGCGAGGTCGGTCTCGCCGCGCCGCAGGGACTGCACGGCGAGGTGCAGCGCGACCAGCGACGACGAGCACGCGGTGTCCACGGTGAGCGCGGGGCCCTCGAACCCGAAGGTGTAGGCGATCCGGCCCGACGCGACGCTGCCGAGGCTGCCGTTGCCCAGGTAGCCCTTGACCTCCTCCGGCGGGGCCGACACCCGCCAGCCGTACTCGTGGTACATCAGCCCGGCGAACACCCCGGTCCGGCTGCCGCGTTCTGGCTCGACGCCCGCGCGGTCGAAGGCCTCCCAGGACAGTTCGAGCAGGATCCGCTGCTGCGGGTCCATCGCCGGCGCCTCGCGCGGCGAGATGCCGAAGAAGCCGGGGTCGAAGTCGGCGGCGTCGTGCAGGAAGCCGCCGCCGCCGTCCGGCAGCGCGGCGACGTCCCAGCCGCGGTCGGCCGGGTAGGCGGACAGCACGTCCTCGCCCCGTTCCAGCAGCCGCCAGAACGCCTCGGGCGTGTCGACGCCGCCGGGGAACCGGCAGCTCATGCCGACGATCGCGATCGGCTCGCCGCTCGCGTCCTCCAGTTCGGCGATCCGCCGCCGCGCCTCCTGGAGGTCGGCGGCCGCTCGGCGGAGGTAGGCGAGGTACTTCTCCTCGTCGGCCATGGCGGTCACCTTCCGGGTCCGTTGTCGCTGAGTGCCCCGTCGAGGAAGCGGAAGACCTCGTCCGCGCTCGCCCCGGACAGGTCTTCGCCCGTGCCCCCGCCGTCCCACTTGCGCAGCAGCGCGCGCAGCCGCGCGGTGACCCTGGCGACGTCCTCGGGAGCGCCGAGGGCCAACGCGGACTCCAACGAGTCCACCTCCGCCTCACCCACCGGCACGGCGTCGACGACGAGCAGTGCCGCCAGGTGCGCGGCGAGCGCCGACGGCGAGGGGTGGTCGAAGATCGCGGTCGCCGTGAGCGTGATCCCGGTGGCCGCGGTGAGCCGGTTGCGCAGCTCGACCGCGCCGAGCGAGTCGACGCCGAGCGCGTGGAACCGGCGTTCGGGCTCGATCTCCGCGGGCGACGGGTAGTCGAGCACCTCGGCGGTGTGCCGCCGCACCAGGTCGAGCAGCGTCACCCCGCTGTCCTTCTCGGACACCGCCACGGCGCTCGGGCGCGTGGGCTGGTCCACCCGGCGCAGCAGCGCGACGCCTTGGGCCCGCAACGCGGGCAGGTCCAGGTCCGCGGCGACCACCACCGGCTGCCCGGAGGACAGCGCGGAGTCGAACAGCCCCAACGCCTTCGCCGTCGACAGCGGGCGGACGCCGCCGCGGGCCAGCCGGGCCAGGTCGGTTTCGCCGAGGTGGGCGGTGATCCCGCTGCGCTCGGCCCACAGCCCCCACGCCAGCGACAGCGCCGGCAGGCCGCGCGCCCGGCGGTGCTGGGCCAGCGCGTCCAGGAACGCGTTGCCCGCCGCGTAGTTCGCTTGCCCCGCCGAGCCGACCGTGCCCGCCAGCGACGAGAACAGCACGAAGAACGCCAGGTCGCGGTGTTCGGTCAGCTCGTGCAGGTGCAGCGCCCCGGCGACCTTGGGCCGCAGGACGTGCTCGACCCGGTCCGGGGTGAGGGACTCGACCACGCCGTCGTCGACGACCCCGGCCGCGTGCACCACGCCCGTCACGTTCGGGATGCCCGCCAGCACCTCGGCGAGCGCGTCCCGATCGGCCACGTCGCACGCCACCACGTCCACCCGCGCGTCCAGGTCGCCCAAGTCGGGCGCGGATCCGGTGCGGGACAACAGGACCAGGTGGCGCACCCCGTGCTCGGCCACCAGGTGCCGGGCGACGGCCCGGCCCAGGCCGCCGGTGCCACCGGTGACCACGACGGTGCCGGTCGAGGTCGACGGGACCGTGAGCACGACCTTGCCGACGTGCCGGGCCTGGCTGACGAACCGGAACGCGTCCACCGCCCGGCGCACGTCCCACGTCCGGATCGGCAGGAGCGTGAGGACGCCTTCGGCGAACAGCCGCACGAGGTCGTCCAGGATCTCGCGGATGCGATCGGAGGAGGCCTCGTCGGTGCTGAACGGCCGGTAGCTCGCGCCGGGGTGAGCGCGGGCCACGTCCGCCGGGTCGCGGAGGTCGGTCTTGCCCATCTCCAGGAACCGGCCGTCCTCCGCCAGTGTCCGCAGCGAGGCGTCCACGTGGTCGCGGGTCAGCGAGTTCAGCACGACGTCCATCCGGCCCGCCCCGAACGCGTGCTCGTAGTCGAGGGTGCGCGACGAGGCGAGGTGGTCGGCGGCCACGCCGAGCCCGGCGACGACCTCGCGCTTGCCGTCGCTCGCGGTGGCGAACACCTCGGCCCCGAGGTGCCGGGCGAGCTGCACCGCGGCCATGCCGACACCGCCCGCCGCTGCGTGCACCAGCACCGTCTCCCCCGCGCGCAGCCCGGCCAGGTCGACCAGGCCGAAGTAGGCGGTGATGAACACCAGCGGCACGGACGCCGCCTCGGTGAAGGTCCAGCCGTCCGGGATCGCGACCACGTGCCGGTGGTCGGTCACCACGAGCGGGCCGAACGGTCCCGGCATCATCCCCATCACCCGGTCGCCCGGTGCCAGGTCGGTCACCTCCGCGCCGACCTCCGCCACCACACCCGCGGCCTCGTTGCCCAACGTCCGGTAGCCCTCGACCAGGCCGAGCGCCGTGACCACGTCGCGGAAGTTGACCCCGGCCGCGCGGACCTCGATCCGGACCTCCCTCGGGCCCAGCGGGGCGGCGGCCTCCGGCCACGGCGCGAGCCGGAGGTCGTCGAGCCGACCGGCGGCGTCCGTGACCAGGTGCCACGGGCCCGCGGCGGGCGGGACCAGCGCGGGCGTGACGCGTGTCAGCCGTGGCGCGAGCACCACGCCCCCGCGCACCGCGAGCTGCGGCTCCCCGGTCGCCAGCGCGCTCCCGAGCAGGTCGGGCGGCACGTCGTCGTCCACGTCGAGCAGCACGAACCGGTC